>JBILSG010000021.1:0-15141 GCA_044372235.1 Chitinophagaceae bacterium | reverse complement strand
GGAAACAACGATCTTATTGCCAATAACTGCTATGCCCAATGGGGATACCAGATCACGGTCTTCAGTGAAAATCGTTGATTTATCAGCCTTGCCATCTTTATTCGTGTCTTCAAGGATGATTATCCGGTCGCCCTTTTCATGGTGTAATACCTTTGTTGAATCGTTGTTGAAGTTTCTATAATTAACAGCTTCCGTAACCCAAATTCGGCCTTTTGCATCAACGTCCATATTGGTTGGGTTGAAAAACAGGGGACTCTCTGCCCAAAGACTCACTTCAAGATCTTCAGGGAGGAACAATCCGAGATTATCCTGCAATGGCATTTTTGGTTTGAAATGCAAGAAAGACATGAGTACGCAAGCTGATATGGCTAAAATGAACCGTGAATATTTCATGAACGGGAACTTATTTGAACAAATTTCTGAGAAAACCCAGGTTGTGCTGATATGCCTTTATGAGGTCCATATTATTCGGCTTTGCCCATTCGATTTGCATCCATCCATCACCACGATACCCAATCTCTTCCAGAGCACGCCCGATGCCGTTCCAGTCTAATGTGCCCTCACCCAATAGAAATCCATTCTCTTTCATGTGAATTTCACAGATATTGTCTTTGCCAAGCAATTGGATTTCTTTTACAACATCATTCCCAGCATCTGCTGCATTTCTGAAATCATAATAGACCTTTACCGCTTTTGAGCCAACCTTATCCATAATGTCGAGGTGTTCCTCCGCAGTGAGATAAGATTCAATCCCAAGGGTAATACCCATTTTTTCTGCTTTGGGAGCCGCCATTTTCAGGCGTTTCACCACTTCTGACTTTCCTGCCGGATCATTGCGGAGATCGCCCTTGGAAAAGAATGCCAGCAGGATTACGGTTACGCCAAGACTTTTGGCAACATCGATGCTGTCCCAGACCCATTCTTCAGTGCGAGGATCAGATTTATAGGGAACCTGGTTGAGTTCACCTATGCCAAGGCTTGAAATCTTTACTCCCGTTTGCCTGGACAATTTTATATATTGTTGCTGCATATCCTTTTCCCTTAAATGCATATTGTTTTTAAGGGTGCCAAGGCTTACCTGTAATCCATCCAAGCCAATATCTTTGGCCAGCTGAAGGCCTGTAACATCAGCAGTCTTGCCAATGGACCAGTCGCATGCTCCAATACGAAAATGTTTTTTATGGAGGAACTCCCAAAACGGGCTGGAATGGATGGTTGCAGCTCCCATAAGCCCGAAACCATTGCGTAGTAATTCTCTTCTGTTAAGCATGGCAGCAATTGTTGATCAGAAAAACAGTAGCCATGAAGTTACTCAATTATGCCCACTGTAAGTTGAGGCCATATTCTTTAACTTTGCTATTAAATCAAATTCATGAACCAGTCGACCATCACCATCGATGTCAATTTAGATGACCAGCGCATACCGCACCAGATTCAGTGGAACGCCACACAGTCCAGTTCAGCTGAAAAACAGGAGGCAAAGGCTATGATGATTTCATTCTGGGATGGCAAAGAAAAGGCAGCTTTGAGAATAGATTTGTGGACAAAGGAAATGATGGTAGATGAGATGGCAGATTTTTATTACCAGACCATGATGACGATGGCAGACACATTTGAACGTGCCACGCATCACAAGGAGCTGGTGGGGGAGATGAAGGATTTTGCGAAAGGGTTTTATGCCAAGTTCAGAAAGAGTTTAGAAGCAGAAAACAAGGGTTAACAATAGTTTAAAAACAAAATATGTCACTCGAACAAACCATTAATGACAATCTTAAAAAGGCCATGTTGGCCAAGGATGAAAAAGGCCTGCGTGCCTTGCGGGCAATCAAAGCAGCATTGCTGCTAGCCAAGACGGCAGAGGGCGGAGCTGCAGGCATGACACCTGAGGCAGAAATAAAAATGCTGCAGAAGCTGGTCAAGCAAAGAAAAGATTCAATTGCCATTTTTGAACAACAGAACCGGGCAGACCTTGCTAAAACGGAGCAGGAAGAAGTGGAAGTCATTGAGCAGTACCTGCCCAAACAGATGGATGCAGAAACCCTCAGGCAGGTAATTGCAGGCATTATAGCCGAGGCTGGGGTTACAAGTTTATCCGGATTGGGACAGGTCATGGGTATTGCAACCAAGCAGCTTGCCGGCCAGGCAGATGGAAAGGCTATTTCTGCCATGGTAAAAGAGTTGCTTTCCTGATTCATCCAGAGGGTTATTCAAAAGAGCGCAAATGGCTATAGATATTATTGCACTGTTTCTTTTGGTGCTGGCTTTTTACAAAGGCTGGACAAAAGGATTGGTGATGGCTGTTTTTACCTTTATTTCTTATATACTGGCACTGGTTATAGCTTTTAAGTTTTCAGGCTGGGTAGCAACACGTTATTTGCAGGATCTGGGTGAGGGTGGGGGCAGATGGTCAGCCATACTTGCATTTTTGCTTGTCATGGTCATCGTAATGATTGCTGTGAGGATAACCGGCAAGGTTATTGAAAAGTCTCTTGAGCTCATGCTGATGGGTATTTTCAATAAGCTTGCAGGCATTTTGCTTTTCTGCGTGATCTATTTTACTGTTTATGCGGTTGTGTTGATTTATACCAGCAGGTTTGAAATTATTGGTAAAAGTCTTGTAGGGGAATCACGCACCGGAGAGATCCTGTTGAGGTGGGGGGCGAAAGTCATAGATATTTTTGCTGTTTGGATACCCGAACTGAATAATTTGTTTAAGCAAGTGATTAGTTTAATTAAACAATAGGCCGATATAATTTACCGTGTTTGGTCAGTTTCCTACAAAGGGTGCGATTTGTCGTTCATTTTGCCCATCTTTGTCGGGATCAGCCAAAACTATCTTTTAATTTAGTCAGGTAATTGATATGAGTTTACAATACGAGGTTAAAGAGGATGCCAGGTTCAAGTTTATTGAAGAAGGTGAGGGCCAGCCCCTTATGCTGCTTCACGGACTCTTTGGCGCCATGAGTAATTTTTCAGGGATTATCGACCATTTTAGACATACGCACAAGGTTATTGTACCCTTGTTGCCTTTATTTGAACTGGATCTGTTGCATACAACTGTAGGCGGACTGGAAAAATACCTTGCGAAGTTTATAGAACACCGCGGTTATACGGGCATTCATATGCTTGGTAATTCCCTCGGCGGACATGTAGCGCTGGTGCATGTTATCAAGTCTTCAGCAAGGGTAAGGTCACTGATTCTTACCGGAAGTTCAGGTCTTTTTGAGAATGGCATGGGAGATACCTATCCCAAGCGTGGTGATTATGAGTATATCAGGAAAAAGACCGAGATGACCTTTTACGATCCCAATACTGCAACCAAGGAATTGGTGGATGAGGTATATCAGATTGTGAATGAGCGCATGAAAACGCTTAAAGTGATAGCGCTCGCCAGGAGTGCCATCAAGAATAACCTTGGCGATGAGTTGAAACAGATCAAATTACCAACCCTGTTAATATGGGGTAACAACGACAGTATCACGCCTCCTTTTGTAGGCAGGGAGTTTAACAGGTTGATTGCATCCAGTGAATTGCATTTCATAGATCATTGCGGCCATGCCCCGATGATGGAGGTTCCGGATGAATTTAACGTTATACTTGCTCAATTTTTACGAAAATTCAACGATCCTGCCACAAATTAACTGTAATATTGGACTGTCAAATTTGAATATGACATTTTGCAGTCAACTTTTGGATCATGATTTTAGGGTGTTAAGCGTTCATGATACTGTGGCACAGGCCATAGAGATCATGGAAGCTGAGCAGGTTTTTACTATGCCAGTCCTCGATGGACAGCTTTTCCTTGGTGTGGTAGAACTCGATGATTTGCAGTCTGCACCATTGCAGGATGAACTGGAGTCTATTCAACCACTTTTTTTGAAAGTGTCTGTAAGAGCAGGAGATCATTTCATTCAGGCTCTCCGTTTGCGCTCAAAATACCAGCTCGACATTGTTCCTGTTCTCAATGAGCAGCAAGAGTGGGAGGGAGTAATAGAAAGTTCCAGGCTGCTGGACCAGGCATCTCAGTTGCTCGGTGCTGAAGAGCAGGGTTCTCTTTTGATACTCGGAATGCCCAGAACAGACTATGCACCAGGAGAAATTAACCGACTGGTAGAGTCTAATGATGCCACAATCATGAACATGAATGCCGTAACTGACCCTGCTACAGGTATGCTCCAGGTCATGTTGCGCGTAAATAAAGAAGACATTTCTGGAATAATTGCCACATTTCAGCGTTATGAGTATAAAGTGCTTTACCATTTCGGTGAGGAAGCCTTTGACAATACACTGCAAAACAACCTGGAACATCTCTTCAATTATCTGAATATTTAGATATATATGGGGTATGCTGGATGTTATGCCCAATCAATAACCACCCGGCAATGCGTAATTTTTTCCTGATTCTTTTTGTTGGATTTTTTCAGCTCCCCCTGGATGCTCAGGAATTAGGTATTCCTGTGGAAAGTCAGGATGTGTTGAAACGGGCACAGGTTACTATAAGAAATATCTCCATCAACGGAATTAAGCAAACAAAGCCTTACATCATCAATAGGGAGCTTGCATTCAGGCAGGGGCTATCTTATCCGATGCAGGATATACTAACCGGACTTGAAACCAGCAGGCAAAACCTCATCAATACAACCCTTTTTGTAGAGGTCAATGTGTGTTTCTCGAACTGGAATAATGATTCGCTGGATATTATCGTGGATGTCAGGGAACGGTGGTATTATTTACTTTTTCCATATTTAAAGCCGGCAGACCGCAACTGGAATGTATGGGTAAACGATTATGGATTGGATCCGGAGCGCGTGAATTACGGACTGAAATTCCATGGCAAGAACATTACGGGCAGAAATGACAAACTGAACGCCTGGATCATCAATGGTTACACCCAGAGACTCGCCATGAATTATTATAATCCCTTTTCAGATAATTCACTCAGACGAGGCTGGGGGCTGGATATATCTTATTCCCGGAACAGGGAAATCAACTACAAAACATCAGGTAACCGCCAGCAGTTCTATAAGGATGATTTGAATTTTATCCGGAAGCAGGTTTATGTTGGCGGCGTTTTTTCCTACCGAAAAGGATCAATAGAACGGCACTATCTGAAACTCGGCATGCAGGCAGAAACGGTAGCAGATACAGTTGCAGCAATGAATTTAAATTATCTCGGTGCAGGGAAAACCAAAGTTGTATATCCTGAATTGAGGTATACTTACCAGTATTTCAACATGAATTACATGCCCTATCCAACCCGGGGAACCTCTTTTGAGCTGGAATTGATGCGCAGGGGTGTTACAACTGCTGTTAACCTCACACAACTTCAGGTGAAGGCAGCCCGCTATTTTGAAATGCCCCGGAAGTTCTATTTCAGTGCTGCCGCAGAAATGCATATCAGATTACCCTTCGATCAGCCATTTTTTAATCAGCTCATGTTGGGCTACAATGATTCTTACCTGCGCGGGCTGGAATATTATGTGGTTGATGGCGTTGCCGGCGGTTTCGTCAGAAATACACTGGGAAAGGAGATATTTAAATACAGGTTCAAGACCGGATTAAAATCGAAAACATATGCCAGTATACCATTCAGGTTTTACCTGAAGGCCTATGGTGATATGGGATACGTTTATAATAAGCGCATGCAGGGCGGCAATACTTTGAATAACACTTTTCTCTATACCGGGGGAATAGGATTGGATGTAATCAGTATTTATGATGTTGTACTGCGTTTCGAATACAGCTTCAATCAGTTTCGGGAGAGGGGTGTATTTGTACATAAGTCTGATTTGAAGAATTAAACCCTAACTTAGTTGCATGAAGGTTGCTATTTACAGCAGAGGGGGGCAAACACTTGAGCCACAGGATGTGGATAGCCTGTGTAATGCATTAACTGCGTCAGGAATAACACCGGTTGTTTTCAGTGAACTTGCAGATCATTTTGCTGCGAATTCAGAGAATGACAAAAGCATCAAGGGAACTCCGGATTTATTTCATGATGAAAAAGATCTTGATACCAGCTTTGATGCACTCATCTCTTTGGGAGGTGATGGAACCTTACTGGATACCGTTTGCCTGGTTAAGGATAAGAAAATTCCGGTTCTGGGAATAAATTATGGCCGGCTTGGTTTTCTTGCCAGCCTGGGTAAAGACAATATAGCTGAAGCTGTTGAAGCCTTGCAGCTGAGAACATATGTGCTCGATCAGCGTGATTTGCTGCACCTTGATGCCAGTATACCCCTTTTTGGCGACACACCATTTGCCCTGAATGAGTTTACAATTCACAAACGGGAGTTTTCTCCCATGATCAAGATTCATACTTACCTGAATGGAGAGTTTCTGAATACATTCTGGTCTGACGGATTGATTGTTTCAACACCAACGGGTTCAACCGGATATTCACTCAGTTGCAATGGACCGGTTGTATTTCCGGATAGCGCCAATTTTGTCATTACGCCCATAGCTCCACACAACCTCAATATCAGGCCCATTGTGGTGCCCAATCACAATGTAATTTCTTTTGAAGTAGAGGGAAGGATGGATGATTTCATTTGTACGATGGATTCACGCAAGGAGGTGGTAAGAAAAGATGTGGAGTTGGCTATACGCAAAGAAAACTTTAATTTTCACCTTTTAAGGCTCAATGAAAATAATTTCCTAAGAACATTGCGGGAGAAATTAACATGGGGTTTTGATACCAGAAACCGTTAAGATTATATTTTTACATCCAATGATTAAGTTGTTAACCTTTTTATCAGTTCTTACGCTATCAGCTGAGATTGCTTATGCTCAGCCAGAAGCAATTGTACAGGAGGGAGAAATAGGAATCACCGTAGGAGCAGCTCATTATTTTGGAGACCTCAACAACAGGACGGCCTTTAACAAGCCAAAGCCAGCTTTAGGTGTTTTTTTCAGAAAACAGTTTGGTAATTATGTGGCCCTGCGGGTTGGAGCGCACTACGCTCAGCTTGGTTATTCTGATGCATACAGCAAAATCGAATACCAGAAAACCCGCAACCTAAGCTTTAATTCAGATATCTGGGAGCTGGCTGTTCAGGGAGATTTCAATTTTTTCAAGTTTATTCCCGGAAGCAAGTATTACTATTTCACGCCCTATGTAACCCTGGGTGTAGGCACATTCAATTATGATCCCTACGCTTACTGGCTGGATCAGAAATATTATTTGAGACCACTTGGAACAGAAGGCCAGAATCTTTCCGGTAATAAGCCATATAGCAATCAGGCATTCTCTTTTCCTTTGGGGATGGGAGTCAAATACAATATTTCAGGAAATGTTAACGTGGCTTTTGAAATATCCCACCGTTTCACCACTACAGATTACCTGGATGATGTGAGCAAAGTTTATGCCGGTCCTGCTGCATTTGCCAATCTTCCACCTAATTCTCCTGCAGCTTTTTTGCAGGACAGGTCCTATGAGTTCGGACTACCTGTAGGCAGGGCAGGCATTCAGAGAGGCTTCAGTGAGCAGAAGGATCGTTTTATCTTTGCTGAGCTTGCCATAACTATTGCTTTCAGTTCTTATAGGTGTCCAAAGCCCAATTAACGTAACTTTGCACCCATGTCTTTAAAACCGCAAATTGACAATAGCAGAATACCGCAGCATATTGCCATCATCATGGATGGTAATGGCAGATGGGCCCAGGAGCAGGGTCAGGATCGTTTGTTTGGACACTTTCATGGGGTTCAGAGTGTGCGCGATATAGTGGAAGGGTGCGCAGAGCTTGGGGTAAGATATCTTACCCTCTATGCATTTTCTACAGAAAACTGGGACCGACCTCAGCAGGAAGTGACCGGGCTCATGGAGTTGCTGGTGGAAACAATCAGAAAGGAGGTTCCTATCCTCAATCAGAATAATATCAGGATGCATTTCATTGGAGAATTGTCGTTGATGCCGCCAAGTGCTCAACAGGCGCTCCAGGAAGCCAGGGATCTTACAGCAGGTAATTCAGGATTGAATTTGATCATGGCGTTGAGTTACAGTTCGAGGTGGGAATTGATGGATGCAGTTAAAAGGATTGCCACTGATGTTGAAAATGGCATTTTAAGTCCGCAGCAAATAAGTCAGGATATTTTAGAGCAATACCTATCTACCAGTGAGTTCCCCGACCCGGAGCTCATGATCAGAACCAGTGGAGAATACCGGATCAGCAATTTTCTTTTGTACCAGTTAGCCTATGCAGAACTCTATTTTACCCAGACCCGCTGGCCTGATTTCCGAAAGGAAAATCTCTATGAAGCCATTATTGACTTCCAAAAAAGGGACCGCAGGTTTGGAAAGGTTAAGGTTTAGAACCCAACTTTAGCTTTTATTAACAAACAATTAGCCAAAAAGCCGTTATTTTGCCGACCTTAACCAAGAACCCGATGATGAGGATCTGTACGCTGTTATTTTTTGTGGGATTGTTGACCATTTCCGAAACTGGATTTGCACAGTCCGATACCGTTCCCAGGGCTTCTGTGGATCCGGCATTAATGGCCATTTACAATTCAAAATATCCAAGAAAGTATACTATTGCCGATATCCAGGTTAAGGGTAATAAAGCTTTTGATGCAGCTATTGTGATTTCAGTATCGGGACTTTCTGTAGGTGATGAAGTGACCATTCCGGGGGGTGATAATTTTGCCAAAGCCATTAACAAGCTATGGGCACAAAACATGTTCACCAACATAAATATTTATATAACCAAGCTTGAGGAAGAAAATATCTGGATAGAGATTGATGCTGTTGAAAGACCGATGTTATCCGATTTCAAGTTCAGGGGAGTGAGAAAAACAGAGTCGGATGAATTGAAAGATAAGGTTGGATTATTCAAGACCAGGGTAGTTACAGATAACATGAAGCTCTCTGCCAAGGAGAACATCATCAAGTATTTTACAGAAAAAGGTTTCAAGGGGGCAGAAGTTAACATCGAAGAAACCGCAGACCCTGCTTCACCCGATAAGGTGGTACTCACTTTTGGTGTTACAAAAGGTAACAAGGTTAGGATTTCTGATGTTTATTTCTTCGGAAACAATGCAGCCACGGCATCACAGTTGAAGAGGAAGCTGAAGGGGACAAAGGAAACCACACGCTTAACGCTTTTTCCGGATAGTTCGGTTAGTCCTTATGGTGACGTTTCACCAGTAACAGCAAAGGAGTTTCTTGCACAAAAAAATTACCTGCGTCCAACCAAAATTTTAGAATTTCTTGATCCCTGGTTCAGGTTCAAACTTTTTTCGTCTGCCAAATTCAACGACAAAAAGTATCTGGAAGACAAAGAAAAGATACTTGAATATTACAATTCACTGGGATATCGGGATGCTGCGATTGAGTCAGATACCCAATACTATGATGCTAAAGGCCGGTTGAACATCTCTATGAAGGTTAGTGAGGGAAGTAAGTATTATTTCGGTAAAATGACCTGGAAGGGAAATACAAAGTATCCCGATAGTATTCTGAACATGATTTTGGGTATTAACAAAGGAGAAACGTACAACCTCGAAGTTCTCAACAAGAAACTAGGAAAACAGTTATCTCCCGAGGGAGGTGATGTCAGCTCATTGTATATGGATGATGGTTACCTGTTTTTCAGTGTCAATCCGGTTGAAACATCTGTGTATAACGACACCATTGACCACGAAATCAGGATACAGGAAGGTCCGCAGGCTTCAATTAAAAATGTCAACATTTCCGGAAACGACAAGACCAAGGAATATGTAATCAGAAGGGAGTTGCGCACCATTCCAGGAGAGAAATTCAGCAGGGCAGACCTGATTCGTTCTCAAAGGGAAATCATCAACCTGGGTTATTTTGATCAGGAGAAACTGGGTATGAACCCCGTTCCTAATCAGGACGACGGAACGGTTGACATCAACTATTCAGTAGAAGAAAAATCATCTGACCAGTTGGAGTTAAGTGCAGGCTGGGGTGGCGGTATCGGACTTACCGGAACTTTGGGTGTCACTTTCAACAATTTTTCCATCAGGAATATATGGAAGAAGTCATCCTGGGATCCCTTGCCAACCGGAGACGGACAGAAACTCAGTCTCCGTTTTCAGTCAAATGGCCGTTTTTTCCGCTCACTCAACTTTTCATTTACTGAGCCCTGGCTTGGCGGAAAGAAACGCAATTCTTTCACCTTCAATGTTTTCAATACGAAATTCACCAATGCGTATAATCCGTTTACTGGTTTGTTCGACAGGGCGTATTCTGACTCTTCTTACCTCAGTACATCTGGTGTAACCATTGCATTGGGTAAGCAGTTGAAATGGCCGGATGACTTCTTTTCGCTTGTAACATCATTGAGCTATATTCAGTACAATGCAAAGAATTATGCCATTTTCCCTTCTTTCTCAACGGGAGTTTCCAATAATATCAACCTCAAACTGGCATTACAAAGAACATCCATAGACCAGCCAATATTCCCCCGGAGTGGATCCAACATGCTTTTGAGTGCAGCATTTACGCCGCCATGGTCATATATCAGGGGGATTAACAATAAAGATATTTTCAAGCTGGTTGAATACCACAAGTGGAGGTTTAATGCAGAATGGTTTGTGCCCATTGGCAAGCCGGCAGGTGAAGACAAGAGCAGACAGTTTGTTATGCGTATGGCTGCCAAGTACGGGTTCATAGGTCGGTACAATAAAGAAGTGCCTATCTCACCTTTTGAGCGTTTTCAGGTTGGGGATGCCGGTCTGACCAATAACTTTGGTGTACTTGGTTATGATATCATTGCACACAGGGGTTATCCGGTTTATGAAACATCAGATCCTAAAGTGAATCCAGACAGGCAAAATGCCAGTAACTTCTTCACGATTTTCAACAAGTATTCTCTGGAGATGCGTTATCCTTTTGTTACCAATCCGAGCAGCACCATCTACGGACTTGCCTTTTATGAAGCAGCTAATGGCTGGTACAGCTTCAAGGAGTGGAATCCATTCAGGTTGCGCAGGGCCATGGGTGTGGGTGTGCGGTTCTTCCTGCCGATGTTTGGTTTGCTTGGATTTGACTACGGTATTGGGCTTGACAGGATAACGCCAAACGGAAGGTTGAGAGACGCAAGCAGGTTTACGTTCATGCTTGGATTTGAGCCGGAATAGTATTTGGGGAAGGTAGGGGGTATTAGGCACGAGGGGTATCTGGAAAGAGAAAAAATGATTATTAAATTATAATTGTCATGAAAAAGTTTTTCATCTTCCTTTTGGCGGGAATGTTTTCCTTGCAGTTGCAGGCACAGCGCTATGCGGTTATTGATACCAGGTATATACTGGGTAAATTGCCGGAATATGCGGAGGCACAGAAGAAGCTTGATGCTTTCAGTGTGCAGTGGCAGAAGGAAATTGACGACAAACAATTTGAGCTGGATCAGCTGTACCGCAATTTTGAGTCAGAAAAGGTTATGCTCAGTGAAGAGCTTTTGAAAAAAAGGGAAGATGATATCTTCAACAGAGAGAAAGCGTTGAGAGACCTTCAGAAAAAACGTTTTGGATTTGAAGGTGATTTGTTCAAACGCCGCCAAGAGCTTGTAAAGCCCATCCAGGATAAGGTATACAATGCTGTTCAGAAAATTGCGGTGGCCAGACAATATGACCTGATTCTCGATAAAAGTGAAGGAATTACCATTATATTTGCCGACCCCAAGCTTGACCGCAGTGATGATATCCTAAAAGAATTATTGGGTAAATAAAAAATAACTATTTTCGAAACAAATAAAACAACAAACAAGCAGCAATGAAACAAGTCTTATCTCTTGGTTTGGTGATGATCGCGCTGGTGTCGTTCAACCCATTCCTCCATGCACAGAACAAAACAGGATATGTAAGCATAGATGAAGTGGTACAGCTTATGCCGGAATATAAGAAGGCTGCTGCTGAAATGGCTCAATACGACAGCTCACTTCAGATTAACTATGCTGAAACACTTAAGGAACTGAATCGTCAGGATAGCCTTTTCAAGGCCGACTCTACTAAAATGTCTGGTGCCCTGAAAACTGCCAATAAGGAAAAGCTCAGGAAACTCCTTGTGGAATTGCAGGGTTTTGAGCAAAGCTATCAGCAGCAGATGCAGCAGAAGCAGGAAGAACTGATGGCACCCGTTGCCCAAAAGGCAAATCAGCTGATTGCAGATGTAGCAAAAGCAAGCGGATTTACCTATGTTTTCCGTAAAGAGGCATTGGTAGTTCAGCCTGATGCTGATGACTTATTGCCGTTAATCAAGAAAAAGCTTGATGGAGCACCCAAGCCGCCGGCTAAATAAATAACTTGCAGACCGAAACAATTGTTTCGGTCTTTTTTTATGGATAAGTATTCCCCTATTGGTGTTTTTGATTCCGGACTTGGTGGCCTCACCGTTTTAAAACAATTGGTATCAAGGCTCTCAGATTATGATTATATCTACTTGGGTGATAATGCCCGGGCACCATACGGACCAAAGGATTTTGAAACTGTTTATGCGTACACCCTGCAGTCGGTTCAATGGCTTTTTGCACAGGGCTGTCCGCTTGTTATTCTGGCTTGCAATACAGCATCAGCCAAAGCTCTCAGAACAATACAGCAACGCGATCTTCCTTTAATGGGCGATCCATCCAAAAGGGTTCTGGGCGTTATTCGTCCTACCACCGAGGTTATTGGAGACTATTCAGAGACCGGCCACATCGGTATTCTCGGCACTGCCGGAACGGTGGAATCTTGTTCATACCCCGTTGAACTAGCCAAATTTTTTCCGGATAAGTTTGTCCACCAGCTGGCTTGTCCGGATTGGGTGCCATTGGTTGAATCAGGTGATTACCTCAATAATACGGTTGCTGATCCCATAATAAGGAAGCAACTGGTGGAATTGCTGGCACAAAATGATGATATTGATACGATACTGCTTGCCTGCACCCATTATCCATTGCTGTATCCACGGATCAGGGCTATGTTGCCACCAGATATTGATGTGGTTACACAGGGAGAAATAGTAGCAGAGAGCCTGGTAGCTTACCTGAAGAGGCATCCGGAAATGGAGCAAAGGCTGAGCATGGCTGGTGAAGTCAGTTTCTTCACTACAGGCAGTACAGACCAGTTTGAACAGGGTGCAACATTATTTTGGGGTGCTAAAGTGAAGGCAGTTCATGTGGAATTGCCGTAAAGGGGCATGACTTTCATGTAATTCCTTATCCTTTTTTGCTTCAAATAAAAAAAAGTACTAACTTTGCCGTCCTTTCACAAGGCTACAGGTGTGGTGACCCGTAGCAATTTTGAACAGAATGGACCGCTTCTCCCGGTCATTTATTCAACCCCAAAGGAAAAAAAAGAATCATGAAACGTACATTTCAACCGCATCGCAGACGCAGAAAATCAGTACATGGTTTCCGTAAGCGCATGGAATCAGCCAACGGACGTGCCGTTTTGGCCAGCAGAAGGAAAAAAGGCCGTAAAAAGCTTACAGTTTCCGACGAAAGCAGATTGAAATAATCCAGGTGGTTATTCACATAATTATAGCTTCGGATTTCATTCCGGAGCTATTTTTGTTTATATGAAGCAGACCTTATCCAAGGCAGATCGTTTAAAGTCTTATACCAGAATCAGGCAATTGTTTGAGAAAGGCAGTAAGTTACGGATTCAGCCATTGCTCATTTATTATCATTTCAGCAGATTATCAGATTTTACTGACGGATCCTGCCTTCAGATGGGTGTTTCGGTAGGTTCAAGACATTTTAAAAGGGCAGTGGACAGAAACCTCCTGAAGAGGCGTATCAGGGAAGCGTACAGACTGCAAAAGCATGTTTTAGCGGATCAGCTTCGGGAGTCGGGCATACATATGGATGTGTTTTTTGTCTACCTAAATACAGAAGTAGCAGCCTATCCGGTTTTATATACAGCCATTGAGGCGGGGTTGCGACAATTGGAAAACAGGATCAGGCAATACGGTGAATCGCTGTGATGAGCATATTTCTAAACTTTAAAGCATAAGTATGAAAGATGAATATTTTATGCGCATGGCTCTGAAAGAGGCTGAGAGAGCCTATGATGAAGGAGAGGTGCCAGTAGGAGCGGTAGTGGTGATCGATGATAAAATAGTTTCCAGAGGGTATAATATGGTTGAGAAGTTAAATGATCCAACTGCGCATGCTGAGATCATTGCACTGACGTCAGCATTCAATGCCCTGGGTTCCAAGTACCTGCCAGATGCAACACTCTATGTAACTGTTGAGCCTTGTCTGATGTGTGCCGGGGCTTTACACTGGAGTAAGACAGGACGTGTTGTGTGGGGGGCAAGTGATGTAAAGAACGGACATCATGTTTATACAGAAGACAGGAACCCGTTTCATCCAAAGACACAATTATTAACAGGTTTATTGGCAGATGAGGCTGCGGAATTGATGAAATCTTTCTTCCGGTCAAAACGCCATTGATCCAAAATGTACGATTGTTCCCTTCGTGTCTTTTCCCTTTCCACTCTTCGCATGTTTGTCTTTTCCTATCTTTGTACTCTAAAATAAAACTTATGTCATTTACATTACCCGCTTTACCATTCGCACACGATGCGCTGGAACCGCATATAGACACCCTAACCATGCAGATACATCATGGTAAGCATCACCAGGCATATGTAGATAATTTGAATAAGGCAGTTGCTGGAACTCCGCATGAAGGCAAATCGCTTGAAGAGCTGGTAGCGTCAGCAGGTTCAATTTCGCCAGCAGTAAGAAACAATGGTGGTGGTCACTGGAATCATACATTTTTCTGGGAAAGTCTTGCACCAGGTGCTGGAGGAAAGCCAGAGGGAGCTTTAGGTGAGGCAATTGATGCAGCATTTGGTTCTTTTGATGCCTTTAAGGAAAAGTTCAGTGCTGCAGGGATGACCCGTTTTGGCAGTGGTTGGGCCTGGTTGTTGTTGAAAGATGGCAAACTTGAAATCTCATCTACGCCCAATCAGGATAATCCTTTGATGGATGTTGCTGAGGTGAAAGGTACTCCACTGTTGGGTGTTGACGTATGGGAGCATGCTTACTACCTGAAGTATCAGAACAGGCGTGCAGATTATTTATCGGCTTTTTGGTCGGTCGTTAGCTGGAGCAAGGTCGCCGAGCGTTTTCAGGCAGGGTCATAACCACTGCCTCCCCAGGGGTGGCAACGGGATATGCGTTTGAGGGT
>JBILSG010000206.1:0-4775 GCA_044372235.1 Chitinophagaceae bacterium | reverse complement strand
ACAGGTATGAGGGTAACTCCTTTGGCTACGCCATAGGTTGTTCCACCAACTGTTCCTGCAACATGTGTGCCATGTCCCTGATCGTCATTAGCTGTTGCTGCAGTGTTGATTGCATTGTAACCGGCACCCAGCCTGCCTGAGAACTCTGCATGATCAAGTCTGATGCCTGTATCAAAAATATAGGCATCCACAGCAGAACCATTGGTATTGTAAGTGTATGTTGTAGTCAATGGCAGGGAGTGTTGATCGATACGATCCAAACCCCATGTAGCACTATTTTGTGTTGCAACAATTGTGGCAACCTGATTTTGCTCGATGTATTTTACTCTAGGATTGCGGCGCATTTCTTCAATTGCAGCTGGCGTCAGCTTTGAACTGAATCCTTTCAATGCATGCTTGTAAGTTCTGTCTCGTGTCACTTTTGCGGAACCACACATCCGATCTGATTCTCCATCCACTTCATTTTCATTGACATCATCATTGAAAACAACAATATAACTGTCTTCAAGTCCAGGCTCAACTTTACTGCTTTTGTAGACCGGCGCAATACCATCTTCCTGAATGGAATTTTCGAGCAGAAACTTTTGTTTCTGTGGCTGATTTGCCTCTTTGGTACAGGAAACAACAATCAATGTTACAAACAGAAATAGGCTTAGAAAACGGTGCGATATGTTTGTGTGCATGTTAAGCGTTATTTAGATTTAAGACCAAAAACTAACTTGGTCTTGGGCGGCTTAACATGGAATAAGGAAGGAACTGTAATCACAAATTTAACTAATCTGGAAAGAAAATGCAATATCGATTACATAAATATTTGCAATATTGATATTGATTTTATATATATCACTTTCCGGTTTCAACACCAGTCAATTCGTTCACAAGCAATGGATTGATAATAAAAGGATTGCAAAATAAAATCAGACGCGGGTTCGCTTCATCCGGATTGGTCCGTACCAAAGCCAGAAACCAGTGATGGTAAAAACAAGTAGTGCTACGCCCATCAGAGTAGTATAAATAAGTTTAAATACTCCGGAAGTACCCAGGTAAAAGTCGATTATAGACCCGTCGTGAACTTTCTCCAGGTAGTCAGAACGCCTCGTTTCTATATGAAGCAGGTCACCGGTAGCGCCATCCAGCTGTAAGCCTGTAAAATGATCACTGAAGAGGAACTTAACCATGCCTTTATCCTTTCGAATGTCTATCCTGTCCAACGCCAAAGACAAGTTGGGTGAAACAGAATCCCGCAGGTAATTGCAGGCCAGGATATGTAGGCTGTCAACAGGCAACCAGTCTTTCAAATCTGTTGAGGTTCCGTTATAGGATTTAGCCATAATGTACCCCCCGCTATTTTTTTTCCAGCCAAGCAGGAGACCGGTTACAGAAACAACAAAAAAGAAAATAAAAAGGAAAGCCCCGGTTAACCTATGCACTTTACGGAATATCCTCAAAATTTTGGCCTGTCCCTGCCTGCCTTTTTGTTCAGTCATGCGTAAAATTAAGCAGTTTTAAAGCAACATAAAAGGACTATCGCACAGTTCTTGCTGAACAACCCTTATCAAAGGATACTATTCCACCGCAGCAGGTTGGCAAACTTGCCCCAGTCGTTAACCCCTTTATCAATATCTGCCTGAACTTTTTTACGTGTAACAAATTTAGGTTTGTTCTCTTGTGGGAAATTAATTGTTGGCATCTTATTCGCTGACTCCAGCTTTGTAGCAAAGATGGTCATGTGCAAACGTGGAACAGCAATACCAAGGATCATTCCAGGCAAGCCATTGAAATTAAAGGGTCCACCCTTTACCAGCACTTCATCCGTATAAAATGCCACCACTACAACTGAATCCCCAATTTTAGTTATGGCTTTCCGGCACATGAATCCGGCAATCTCACGCACTTCACCGGTTATTTTCCAATCGTAGCGTTGCAGACTGTCTTTGACCAAATAGTTGTTTTCGAAAACACCCAAGCGCATGGTTGTTGTACTGTCATCAAAATGGTGTGCAGTATAATTTTTCAAGTCAGGCTGAGTTCCCATGAGCATGTATTTGTTCTCAGGAACCTCCTTCTCGAGTCGGAACAATGAACCGCTTGTATTGAAGTCCATTGTGTAATAATCTGTTACAATCTTCGGATGGCTCTTCTTGAGCTCTTCGATAAAAATATTATCGCCTTCATCAACAATGGATTCAAAGAGTGTTAATTGTGCAGTCTTTTTCTCAAATGTCAATCTGCCTGAACTGATGAACATTTGCTGTGCCTGACTAGCTTGCGTCAGGAGCAGCAAAAAAACGAGGTACCCGGAAAGTATATTGAATTGGCTGCGTTTCATTTGCTTGGGGTTGATGCAGATTTGTTTTTGAAATTGTATACCATTCCAAACAGCACATATCTCCTGATGGTGTTGTTGATGCTTTCTGAAATGAAATTGCTGGTGATGTTGCGATTGATATCTGCATTTTGGTTGAAAAGGTCGAATACAGAAACCTTCACTTCCAATGCATCATTTTTGGTGACAACTTTCTTGAGGGTTGGACTGAATAGGTAAACATTTTGACTCTGTGCAAATGCAGCAGACTTGCCAAAAACCCTGGCTTCTGTGTTGAGGTCCAAATAAGTTTTAATTTTTTTGAACTTCAAGGATACGCTTCCATAACCATTCAAACTGAAGTACTTTGTTGGGTTGGAAGATTGAATACTGGAAAGGGATTTGTTTTGACTGGCATTGATATTGGCATAAAAACTGTACCACCTATCTCCCCAGTAATTGAGGTTGATCGAAAAATTATTGGAGCGGTTGTCGTTGGTATTTTTCAATCCGTTCACGAAGTTGATGTAGCGGTTGAAATTATGGCTGATCGAAAAGCCGGCATGGATTCCCTTATACACTTCCATGTCATATGTGAAATCTGCATTGTAGTCATACAGGCCATCGGCATTGACGAACTTCGAAACTGTCTTGCCATCACCACTGACTTCATTGCTTCCGGTTATTGCGCCTGCAGTATTGGAAATGGCACCACTGAAAGCGATATACCTGCTTTTCAACACTTTGAAATCACTGAACCGGAAATTGATTCTGTTATTGAATCCCTGCACCAACTCACTGTTGCCAATATTAAGACGCAATGGGTCGGTATTGTCTATCAGTGGTTGAATTTGTTGCAACGTTGGATTGACTGGAGATCCATTGTATGTGACGTTAAAATTTCGTTGCTGTTTGGGTTTATATGTGAAAGCAAATGTTGGCAAGAAATTAGTAAACGCAACGGCGCTAGATTTGTATGTCTCAACATCTTTTGTACGGTAATTAACCTTACCAAGTCCTGCTCCTATTACAAAATTAATTTTCTTCTCCACAAAGCGGTAGCTGAGTGAACCATTGTTGTTGAGGGTATTGAAAATAAAGTGGTTGCTTAAAGAATCTACTACGTTCTTGTAAGAACCAGATCCATCTTTGGCGAACGTATTGCGCACAGCATCATTGCCTCCTGTTAGTAATCCATAGCGGAAAATTAAAAATGATTTTTTTGACAACGGTTCTGTAAATACAGCTGCCGTGTTAACAACAGATTTAACTTGATTTGCATCTTTTTGTTGGTCAACTAGTTCAATCCGAGTAGGCTGACCATTGTCGAAGAAAGTATTTTCAGCCTTGAGTAAACCATCCTGAGTAGTGTTGTTGAAATCAAAATCAGCAGTGAGGCTAAAGCTTCTGCCATTTTTAGCAAGTTTCTTTCTGAAAGAAAGATTTGCGATAGCAGACTTTTCATCTTCCTGGTTGGAAATACTTCTCTTTGAAGCATTCACCAAAGTTGATGCATTCAACAAAGATTGCCCGTCATAATCAGCACTGGATGATTTCAGTACCTGACGACCTTTTAAAATGACTTTAAATAGTCCAGTGCTGTCTGTCCCCCACTCATTGGTTGTACTAAACTTATATCTTTTCTTATCCATTTGTTGGGTACTCGTGGTGGTATTATCGAAGGAGAATCCATCAAGCAGACTTCTTGTAAAATTACTACCTGCAACTGAAGTTTGCAGACGCTGATATTGTCCTGAGTTACCAGTTGATATTTTACCCCATTTATCGCCATAAAATCCACCTGCAGTTTGTTGTTGCGGAAGTCCTTTGTTATCACCATAATCTCCGTCACTTTGACTCATGATCATCATTCCCCCATCTTCCAGCACTTCAGTTACAGTATTGCCACTTCCATTGAAATTGCGGTCTTCTTCCCAACTCAAGCCTTCAAACTGCGTGTTGGAAGTAGTTACATAAGCGGCAGTTTTTCTTTTGCCCTTGAAGGCGTTTGCCATCAATTTGCCATTGCCGTACTCTTTGAAATTGGAATTCCCTTCAAGTTTTCCAAAAAATCCTTTTTTGCTTTCTTCCTTAATCTGCAGGTTAATCGTTTTTGTACGCTCACCATCTTCAATACCTGTAAAAGCAGCCTGATCTGATTTCTTATCGAACAGTTGAACTTTTTCCACGGCATCAGCCCTGAGATTTTTTGTAACAACTGCAGGATCATCACTGAAGAATTCTTCGCCATCAACGAGAATCTTCTGAACTTTCTCACCCTGCGCGGTTATTTCCCCTTTGGCATTGATTTGAAAACCAGGCATTTTACGAAGCAGTTCCTGCACATCTGAGTTGGGGGTAACCTTAAAACTATCTGCTATAAACTCAGTTGTATCACCTTTTATGCGGATAGCGGAAGCAGGGGTTTTGATAACGATTTCCTTCAGCAAGTAAAATGCAGAAATAAGGG
>JBILSG010000020.1:0-15194 GCA_044372235.1 Chitinophagaceae bacterium | reverse complement strand
AGGTATTGATAAGCTGAGCATGCATCAGCTGGATGTCAAGGATGTCTTCCATAGACTTGCTGTTGCTGAATGTTGGCGGATCTAGTATGATGATATCGAAACTTTCAGAATTTAATGACGGCAGCCATTGTAAAACATCTGCTCTTACAAATTCAAACTGATCACCGGCGAAACCATTTAAAGCCATATTCCTCCTGGCCCAGTCCAGGTAAGTGTTAGAAAGATCAGCAGAAACCACTTGACTGGCGCCGCCTGCTGCAGCATAAACAGAAAAAGACCCGGTATAACAAAACAGGTTAAGAACTCTTTTTCCAGACGACTGACGGCGGACCATTTCTCTTGTAATCCTGTGGTCAATGAATAACCCGGTATCCAGGTAATCCGTCAGATTGACTTCAAAACGCAATCCACCTTCCAGTACTTCAAAAAAGAATTTTTTATCTGCCGTTTTCAGGTACTGGTCCCTGCGGTTTTCTTTTCTTTTTCTTTCCTTGAGATGAATCTGTTCAGGTGTCTTTTCCAGCACATGCCGGATAGTATCCAGGCTGTCTGTTAACCACGCTTCATAATCTTCGTCAGTTAGTCTGTGGTTGCTTCTATACTCTGTAACCAGCACGTCTTCACCATAAACATCAATGATCAAAGGAAATTCCGGCAGGTCGCGATCATACAGCCTGTAACATGAAATGCCTTGGAGTCTAGCTTGTTTTCCAAGTATTCTTTTCACCTTCTTCAGGCGATTGTCGAACATGATCAGTTTGGCATCAGACATGCCGGCAAGATACATTGCAATTGCGAAACGATTGATTTTCTGTATTTATGGTAACTTTGTATCAAATATGCTCCAATGAAAAAATTACTGCCCCTCTTGCTGTTTGTTATCAGTGCCTGTAATTCTGAAGCTCAATTGGCTACCCTGAATGCAACTGCATATGCAGCTGCCATACAGGCAAAAAACATCCAGGTATTGGATGCAAGAACTGCCGACGAATTCAAGAGCGGTCATATTGATCATGCCTTACAGGCCAATTGGCTGAACAAGACAGAATTTGAAGATCGCACCCAACATCTCGACAAAAACAAACCAGTCTACATTTATTGCCTGAGTGGCGGACGCAGTGCTGCAGCAGGCAGTTTTCTGGCTTCCAAAGGATATAAAGTCATCAACCTGGAAGGTGGTATCAATGCTTGGAAGATGAACAACCTACCAGTTGCAGGAGGTTCAAATATGCCTCAAACAACCATGGATTCCTATATGGGACAGGTTCAAAGCACACCCGTTGTACTGGTGGATTTTGGTGCTGAATGGTGCCCACCCTGCAGGAAAATGGAGCCGGTTTTACAGTCTTTCATGAAAGCCAATACCGGTAAACTTACTTTGGTAAAAATGGATGGCGGTGTAGAAGACCAATTGATGAAAAGCCTGAATGTAGAAGCCCTGCCTACGTTTATCCTTTACAAAAATGGTAAAGAAGTAATCCGTAAACAGGGCCTCGTAACGCAGGAAGAATTCACTTCCTGGTTGAAATAACTTATTTTTTAGCAGCCTGCTGCATGGCATTACCTGCTCCGCCTCCACCTCGTGGAGCACCCAAACCGCTTATGCTGGAAGCACCTTTGAACAGCTGATAACGGGAAGGCATTTCCTTTACTGGCCACATACCGTTGGCTTCATTGATATCTGCTGTCTCACGCATGGGATCAAGCCTGATACCGGAAACTTCTTTGTTTTTTACAAACAGCTTGGTAACATGCTCTTCATTGAGGCGCCAGATGGTAACAGGAATCCTGTCTACCTCTTTTGAACCATCCTTGAATGTCCACTCCACAATGATTGGCATAATCATACCACCTTTGTTACTGAAAGTAAGCTCATAAAGGTTTTTGTCTTCCCAGTCTTTATAATGGGCCACATCTTTCTGTGCATTCATCTGCTGCTGGGCCATACCCTGGAACATTTTCATATCCGCATTGCGGTTGTAATAATAAAAGTCCCGAAGGGTTGTGTCTCGGTCTGTGTAGAAGCTAATTTTATTTCCTTCCCTGTTGCGGATTTTGCTGATATTTTCAAACTCAGACTGTTGAAGCGTAGCCATATTTTTTTCAGAATCCAGCTTGAACCATTTTACAGAATCAAGTGAAATATCTACCGGATCTGTTCCATAATACCAGCCTCTCCAGAACCAGTCGAGGTCAACCGCACTGGCATCTTCCATCGTACGGAAAAGATCATATGGCGTTGGATGTTTGAAGGCCCATCTTCTGGCATATTCCTTGAATGCATAATCAAACAATTCCCTTCCCATGATGGTTTCGCGCAGGATATTCAAACCTGTTGCAGCTTTGGCATAGGCATTGGAACCAACGCTTGCCACATTATCACCCTTTGTCATGATAGGCTCCAGCATATTTTTAGGCAGACGCATGTAGTCTGTGATTAGGTGAGCAGGTCCGCGGCGGGAAGGATAATTGTTATCAAATTCCTGTTCGGTTAAAAACTGAACAAAAGTATTCAGTCCTTCATCCATCCACCAATACTGACGCTCATCAGAGTTCACGATCATCGGGAAGAAATTATGACCCACTTCATGAATAATTACACCAATGGCACCATATTTTGTAGACTCGCTGTAGGTTCCGTCTTTTTCAGCCCTGCCATAATTCATGGCAAGCATAGGGTATTCCATACCAATTGAAGCCTCAACTGAGATGGCTACAGGATAAGGATATGGTGTAGAGAACTTTGAATACACATCAATCGTATGGGCCACAGCTTTTGTGGAGTATTTCCTGTAGATTGGATATGCTTCTTTACCGTAGTAGCTCATACACATCACTTTCTTTCCCTCCACATTTACAGCCATGGCATCCCAAACAAGCCTACGGGAAGTATTGAAAGCAAAATCTCTTACATTCTGAGCTTCATAAATCCAGGTTTTCTTGCCTTTGGACTTCTCCTTGGCGTTATCTAATGCTTCCTGAAGGGTAACTATTTCCAGCGGACTGGCAGCAGTCTGTGCCTGGTTCCAGCGGGCAAGCTGGGCAGGAGTCAATACCGCTGTAAGGTTTTTACATTCACCTGTGGCTGCAACTATGTGGTCTTCAGGAACTGTGATATTAACCTTGTAGTTTCCGAATGCGAGGGCAAATTCAGAGCCTCCGGAAAACTGCATATTCTGCCATCCCTGAAAATCGCTGTATACAGCCAAACGTGGAAACCATTGAGCAATTGAATAAAGATTGTTATCATCTTCGGCGAAGTACTCATAACCACCCCTTCCATAGCGAGTCAGCTTATCGGGAATCCTGTAATTCCAGGTCACTTTGAAAATGAATTTTTGTCCGGGCTTCAATGGCATGGGCATGTCCACACGCATCATAGTTTGATTGACTGTGTACGACAATGGTTTTCCCGTTGCATCAGTTAATGCCGTAATATTTACGCCAAATCCTTTCATATACTCCTGGGGATTCATTTGCAGCAACTGCTGATGCGTAAGCCTGTTACCCATAGAGGATGGCTTGTCATAGTTGTTGTCGCTGTTCGGGTGGTGGAAATTCTCATCAACCTGCAACCAGATGTAAGTGAGGATATCAGGAGAGTTGTTGAAATAGGTTACCGTTTCAGAACCAGTAAGAACATTGGCTTCTTCATTGATATCTACATTGATATCATAATCGGCACGCTGTTGCCAGTATTTGGGTCCGGGTGCACCGCTGGCAGTGCGGTACTCATTGGGATCCTGCATGAGGTAATCCAGCTGTTCAAACCTGTTACCATGGTTTGAGCCCGGATTGCGCAGGGGTTGTGCTGAAGCAGATGCTACTGCACCAGCAAGCAGCATCATCACTAAGACATGTTTCATGAACTTGTTTTTATGGTAAATATTAAAATCTTGCTATGGCTATTTGTAAAGAGAATCCCATGATCACAAGTGATACCAGAACCACCAGCATCCTTTGGGAAACCAGTTTATTCCGGGTTATCAGCCAGCTGACCAACAGAATCAATAAAACTACGAAAATCTGCCCAAATTCAAGTCCCACATTAAAGCTAAACAACCCCAAAACGAAATGCTGGTCTTTGGAAAGCATCATGCGGATATAATTTGCATACCCCATACCGTGAATCAGTCCAAATAGTAATGCAAAAGGATATTGAATGCGTTTAGTGGTATCATCTGCTCCACCCTTTGTAATCAGATTAAGCAAAGCTGTTAAGACAATGGTACAGGGTATCGCAAATTCAACTGTCTCTGTTGGGAAATGAACTATTTCCAATGCGCTTAAGTACAGGGTAATAGCATGACCGATTGTGAATGACGTCACCAGTACAAGTACTTTTTGCCAGGCTTTAAATGAATGAATTATAGCAAGTGCCGTGATAAACAGGAGATGATCGGTGGCGTCTGAACTCATGATGTGGAACCATCCTTCCTTGAAATAAAATATAAAATCGTTCACATCTTAAAGGTCTGAAAATATTTCGGAATTTTACGGGATGAAAAAATATCTGTTGGCGTTGCTGATGTTTTCACTTACCGGTGCAGGCAGGCATCCATTTTATACCGCAGTAATGGAGGTGGAATACAGCAGTAAAACAAGAGAATTAGGCATTGCATGCAAAGTTTTTCCAGACGATATGGAAGAAACCCTGAGAGGCGTCACGGGCAAAAAACACGACCTCTACCAGGGCAATAAGGAATTGACAAACAAATCTCTAAACGATTACTTCACCAACCACCTGAAGCTAAATATCAATGGCAAACCCAAGGCCATGCAATACCTGGGCTATGAAATTGACAAGGAAGTTGCCTGGGTTTATTTTAACATAGCCAAGTTAACCGGCGTGAAATCCATTGAGGTCAATACAGACCTGATGTATGCTTACAAATCTGAGCATATCAATATCATCCACATCAACATAGATGGCAAGCGTGAAAGCTTCAGGTTGACTGCCCCTGGAGGAAAAGCATTTCTTTCTAAATAGCATTTCCTAACATAGACTATACAGAAACTTCGTTAGTTTTCTGACTTGCCAGCATTAGCCACCGCGATTGCCCTGATGGTTTCGGCTGCAAAAGCGGAAAACGCTTCCTGAGTCTGGGCATCACCGCCAAGCATGGCAGGTGCTCCTTTATCGCCACCTTCGCGGATACTCTGCACGAGGGGAATCTGTCCGAGGAAGTTCAAGTCCAGCTGGTCTGCCAGGTTTCTTCCCCCGTCTTTACCGAAAATATAGTATTTGTTCTCCGGTAGTTCCGCTGGCGTAAACCATGCCATATTTTCAACCAGTCCAATTATAGGAACCCGAATCTGTGCCTGACCGAACATCGCAATGGCCTTCTTGGCATCTGCAAGTGCCACTTCCTGTGGAGTGGTTACCACTACAGCCCCTGTAACAGGAATGGTCTGCACAAGGGTCAGGTGGATATCTCCTGTACCTGGTGGCATATCGATGACGAGGTAATCCAGTTCTCCCCAATGTACATCTGTTACAAACTGGCGGATAGCACTGCTTGCCATAGGACCACGCCATACTACTGCACTTTTTTCATCTACCAGTAATCCAATACTAATCAACTTTATCCCGTGTTGTTCAAGCGGAATAATTTTATCTTTCCCTTCAATATTTTCCATGAGGGGTCTTTGTCCGCGTACCCCAAACATAATCGGAACACTCGGACCATAAATGTCTGCATCCATCAGTCCCACTTTAGCACCCTGCTGTGCCAATGCCAGTGCAAGGTTGGCAGAGACAGTTGACTTACCAACGCCGCCCTTCCCACTCACAACGGCAATGATATTTTTGACACCTGGCAAAACAGAGGTAAGGTCTACCCTTATTGAACTGGTGTTGGCGGTAAAGTTGACGATAACTTCAAGCTCATCACTGATGTGTTCATGTATGGCTTTTTCACAATCACGCCGCATGATCTCTTTCATCGGACAAGCTGGCGTGGTCAGTACAACGGTAAATTCAATATTTTTTTCTCCTACCTTCACATCCCTGACCATGTTGAGCGTTACAAGATCTTTTTTGAGATCGGGCTCCTGAACTGTACTTAACGCCTTCAAAACCGCTGCTGTATCCATAAATATAAATTGTTAAAATATTCAGACTGCAAAATTAACCATTCCTACTCTACTTTGTTTATCAGAAAGAAGACCTTATTTTGTGTACCGATGATGACGATGAAAAAAATGCTACGCCATTCCTTATTGCTTGTCTTTTTTATGCCCTTTGCGGTAAAGGCACAGTTTGAGAATTTCAAAGACTCTGTAGTTCAGCTCTATGGTGTTGTTATGACTGCAGACAGCTTGAGGGGACTTCCTGCGGTAAGCATCTTAATAAAAGGAAGCGGAAGAGGAACACTCACAAACGGGCAGGGTGTATTCTCGATTGTAGTGATGAAAGGTGATGAAATAGAATTCAGTTGTATCGGGTTCAAAAACAAAATCACCAAAATACCATCAACCCTGGAGGGAAATCAGTACAGCATCATCCAGCTGATGATCAATGACACAACTTACCTGCCAGCGGCCATCATCAAACCAAGACCAACCAGGGAACAATTTGAGCGGGATTTCGTTTCAACGGATGTGCCGGACGACAACATTGAACTTGCCCGTAAAAATACCGATATGGCCACCCGGAGGATTCTCATGCGCTCTCTACCCAATGATGGCCGTGAGTCCGTTAATATGAATCTCGCCAAGACTGCACAGCGGTATTACTATACCGGACAGGCTCCACCCATGAATATTTTCAACCCATTTGCATGGGGAGAATTTATCCGCTCCTGGAAACGTGGGGATTACAAGAAAAAATAACCAATGCAATCAAATCCGAGGACAAAAATTGCTGTTTTCTGCGGCTCCAAACATGGCAATAACCCCATATTTTCAGCTGATGCAGCAAAACTGGGTCAACTGCTGGGGAAAGGCGGTTTCGACATCGTCTACGGTGGTTCCCACAAAGGTATTATGGGAGATATAGCCAACAATGCCCTGGCAAATGGTTCAGCCGTAACCGGAATATTGCCACGTGTATTGCTTGAATGGGAACACCAGCACAATGGCCTCACTGAACTTATAATAACTGAGGACATACATGAACGCAAACGCACTATGTATGAACTGGGGAAGGCAGGTATTGTTCTGCCGGGTGGATTTGGCACACTCGACGAAATGTTTGAAATGCTAACCTGGAATCAACTTAATATTCACGACAAAAAAATCCATATCCTGAACTCAGGAGGATTTTACAACCACCTGATAGCGCATCTTGAATACCTCCAGGATACAGGTTTTCTCTATGATCCCATCTGGAAACGGATAATGAAACATGAGCATCCTGAGTCCCTGGTAAATGCCCTGATCAGCGATTTCAACTGATTCAATACAAGCAGGAAAAAAGTTTTCTGATTTTAATTTTTAAAATTGGGACAAAGACTTTGCTTGCCGGAGCCGTAATTTGTTGAATATACACCATCAAACTGCAAATACATTTCAGATGATGCAAGACCGGGATTGGTGTATTTTAAAGATGACCTGGAAACGTCGTAGCTGAATGTAAATTTAAAATTTTTCCACTGGTATCCGACCATGGGTATTATAGATTCACCTGATCTCAGGTATACTCCACCCAACAGCTGTTGATCTCCATCATCAGCGAGGTTATAATTGGCATGCATACCTATAACAAACTCTGAAGCTTTAGCCTGTGCAGTATAGTAAATGGATGGAGAAAGGATAACCCAGTCATTCATCTTGATCATGGCATCAGCAAATAAAATGGAGCGCTGAGATATCCTGTTGTCATAGCCGCTTGCATCGGCAAAAAATGACTCACGGGGTTTGTTTACGTGATGTACACTGAATCCGGCATGAAAATAAATGTCGTCAGTAGGAAAATAGGAATAGTTCAATCCTACCTGCATGTCAAAATATCCGATGGAATTATTCTGGATATTGTTCAGGTCGAGGCTGTTGATTTTCTGGTCAAAAAATTTCCCATTCCATTGATCTCCGAAAGTCATTTTAGTCAGGTCTATGCTTTTACCGGCATAACCCAGGTTAAACCCAGCAGATAGCAATCCAGCCACTCCAATCATCTGGTGATAGGCAGTAGAAAGGTACACCTTGGTAGACCGGAGGCTTCCTGTACCGGCAACATCCTGCAGAATCATGCCACCGAGGCCCATCCATCCACTTGGAAATTTATTGCGGAGGAACTGAAAATCTCCTGATATACTGAGCGTTTTATAAGGCACAAAAGCATTTGACCACTGATCCCGGTAATGTGCGCCAAGTCTGTAGTCTGCAGTTGGGATAAACCCTGTATTGGCAGGATTGGTTGTTAACGGGGAATTGAAAAACTGTGAAAAATGCAAATCCTGAGCATACCCTGTTCCTGTTATGAACAGGAGGAGTAAACCCGAGCAGGTTGATTTCCAGTATTTGCAAATATTCATCATACAATTAACGTATTTTCTCTCATTTTCTTGCTGTCATATAGCAAGTCCTATCTTATTAACGTTATTTCACCTTTTCGGTTTAACGTTGTTCCATCAGTGAATATAATATTCAGGGTATAACCATAAACATCCATTGGTTGAAGTTCACCCCTGATTTTTCCATCCCAGCCGTATTCTGGATTCTGGGAAACAAAAACTTCCTGCCCCCAGCGGTTGTAAACCCTGAACATCATCTGATCAATACCAAAGCCCCTTACCTTAACCACATCATTAATCCCATCATTATTTGGCGTAAATGCTGATGGAACGCCTACTACGGGATTTACGATGGCTGATACCACGCGTACAGTTGTATCGGAACATCCGAAAATATTATGAGCTACAAGTGTGGCATTATAGGAGTCAGTTTTTTGATACTGGTGAACGGTATCCCTGGCAAATGAAACTGTACCATCCCCAAAAAACCATTGGAAACGATTTGCACCAGTTGATGTATTGGTAAACTGTGTGGGTGTATTTTCAATGGGCTGAAGCGGACTGAATGTAAAAGCAGCCTGTGGTTTCTCCCTTATCCTTACAGTAATGGTAGTATCATCAACAGGATTACAGGTACTGTTGTCAAAGGCAGTTAGCTTTACGGGGTAGTCGCCCGGACCAGGAAAACTTATCCTGCCTGGATCAAATCCTGAAGCGGTGGCAAAGCCAAAGTCCCAGCTGAACGTCTTACCTCCAAGCGAGAGGTTATTGAAACTTACTTTGTCTGGAAAGCATATGATGGAATCCACTTTAAACGAAGCCCTTAAAACGGGTGTCACAGATACGCGCAGATCAACATAGTCATCGGTATTGCAAAAAGAATTATCCCGTAAATAAAGCCGGACGGCATAGGTACCTACAGCAGGGAATGTATGCCTGACGCTGTTATTACCCGTAATAACCCTTGGCGACTTATCACCAAAATCCCACTCAAATGAATTGGGCCCAAATGTCTTTCCAGCCGGTGCCACTGAAAGATTTTGCAGTTCGTATTCAAGGCTGTTACACAATCCAACCTTGGTTACGTCTGATTTGAGATCAACCTTGTCTGTCCGCACAACAATCTCCTGATAAGAAGTATCCAGCGGAATACAGCGGTCCTGGTTTTCCACAATCAGCATGACGCGGTATGTTCCTGCTGCCTTGAATTCATGTCTGTTATTCGGGCCATCAGTTGTATCTCTCGGTGAACCGTCATTAAAATCCCAGATATACCGTTCACCCAGTTCCAGGGTATCCTGAAAATCAACCATGAGCGGCACACAACCCAGGGTGTCATAGGCAACTCCATTGATAGATGTCAGCACACCAGCTTTGACACCGTCCAGCTCAAAATCAATTTTGAATGCAAAAAGATTACACTCACCAGCTCCACCGGTTCCCAATGCCCCGTTGACAGGTGCTACACTTGCGCCGGGTGCAATTTTCAAAGGGGCCCGGATAGGGTCGCTTGGACAAATGCTTGACCCGCCGCAGTTGGCGCAGATTGCCTGGTAAATCGCTCCTTTTTTATCAAATCGCGAAGTACCTCCATCCACGTGATCACCCTCGCCACCTCTTTGTCCGAAATAGGCCCCATACAATTGAGATCGGGCATCTCTTTCCAGGACAAAGAAATAAAAGTCTTTGTTATCTGTATAATTCTGAAGGGGGACTCCGGCCAGCGGCATACCTGCCGGACCGATAGTTTTCACATCAAAGGGATTTTGCGAACAGAGGTTCAGCTTACCGCCCCAGCCGGAAACATACACATTCTCACACCTGTCTACCAGAAAGGCAACTGGTGAGATATTGGGCACCAGGGCTGAACTACCATAAACTGTGGAATAGACATAATCCGAAAGATCCGGTAGCAGCTTGGAGATAAATTGTTTAGAGCCGGGGTTATTGAAAACCGCATTTTTTACAGGCCAGCTTCCAAGTGAAATGCCCATTACATAGGGAAACCCTTTGCCATCAAACTGAATACCATAAACTATATCTGTGTTACCCGTTCCCAGGAATGTGGAGCGAACAAGGCCTCCGGCAGGATTAAATACAGCAACAAATCCATCGATACCGCCCTGCAATGATTGTCCGATTGTTCCTGTTTTTGATCCCGGAAAATCGTTGCTCGTTGTTGCTCCCGCAACATAGACATGGTTATCAAGCGTATTAAGGGCGAGCACAAAGGCTGCATCATCATTTTTGCCACCGAGATAGGTACTGTAAAAAACATTACTCAGATCCGGGTTAAGTTTAACCAGTACACCATCCTGTAATCCACCCACACTGGTTTGGGCAGCGTTGCGGGTAGGAAAGTCTTCAGAATTGCTGCTGCAGGCTATGTATACATTATTTGCGCCGTCGAGTATTACCTCACTCCGGGCATTGTCACCATAATTGTACAACAAAGGTCTTGGAGAGGGACTGATATTGGCATCCATGTTGGCGCCATCAGATCCGCCACCACCAATCAAAATACCTCCGATCATGGAAGTGCCGTCAGCAGAAAGTTTCAATACAAAAATATCTGTACCACCGCCCCCACCAAACTTGTTTTTATGTGGAAAGTTAGCTGATGTAGTTCTGCCAAGTATAACCGGATTACCCCCGGGATCTACATAAATGCTGTGTGGAAATTCATCGCTGTTCCCACCAACGTAAGTTGAAAAAATTCTTGCCCTGCCGTCAGCACTGAACCTGGTGAGTCCGATATCAACACCACTGATACCACGCTGACCCGTACCCCCGCCAAAGCTGGTTTGAAAGGCTCCGAGTGAAGTTGGATAACCCTGTCCGAATACGATTCCACCGGCATAAAGACTACCATCCGGTCCCGGCGCTGCCGTAAATCCCCAGTTGCTGCTCTTACTACCTGTGAAAGTGGAAATCCTTAAAATGGGATCTATGATGAGTGGAAGTGTTTTATTGTAGGTTCCCACTCTAAAGCTTACCTGTCCATTGTCAAGCACATACGTGCAGTTTACCTGCCTTTTGATTCCACCAACAACCTGATAGGCGAAAGGAGGCAATTCCCGCGACTCACCCACAGAAGTTTGGATAACCAGGTTACCGTTTTTCAGCTGTAATTTTTCCACCCCTTCATAAATCATTCTTATCCGGGCAGGATCAGCTCCTGGCTTCAATACGAGATCATATTTCAATTGATCTCCGTCGCCATAGTACTTAATATCAATTCCGGGATAAAGTTCGGACCCGGTAACTCCTGCAAAAGACCTGACCCCTTTTTGCCAATTGGCAGGATTGTTTCCCAGGAAATAATTGGCGGATTCCCCTGTTGGCTTTTCAGGTTTGAATGCAGCAACTCCCGAACTTCCGGCGAAGCGGACCGCAAAGGCATGCGCCCTTACTGGGATTGATGAATTATCTGTAGCTGGTCCGCCTGCCTCCATACCACCCTTGATTTTAACTGGAGCCTGTATATCTGACCCAAGACCTCCATGAAGCCTGCTGTTAACCAGGGCTGCATCATCGGGGTGTTGCTTCAGGATGGTATATCCGGCAGACTGAATAAAAATCTGAGCATCGCCGATGATGCTTTTAAACTTAAAATCTCCCTCCCACTGCCCCTTGTTTTCTTCAAAATCCACTGCATAATAAGATTGTCCGGTTGCTTTAACAGTCAGGAAAACAAGCACTAAAGAGATGATATGTACTGGAAGTTTTTGCATCATAAATTAGACGTAACATAAAAGTAGATGTTTAATGGTTTAGGACTTGTTAATTGTTAAAACAGTTTAACCCAATTGAACAGAAAATCAATTTTGAATCAACAATCATGTAAATAAAAAAGGTTTAAGTATTTTTATACCTGGAATGGGTGATTATGAAAATGGAGGATGGAAAAAAAATTGTAGTTCTGGGTTTGCTGCTGCTTGTCATAACTCAAAAACTTGAGGCACAGCAATTTGAGGTGGGCGGATCAGTCGGCGCCATGCAGTACGAAGGCGATATAGCAGGCAGGGTAAGTAGCGTCTCCGGTATATTTCAAAATAAAACTTCACCTGCCTCTCTTTTAGGAAGCCTTGATTTCGGCTACTCGCCCCTACCTTTTTTCCAAATAAGGGTATCCATTTTGACAGGGTCTGTGCAGGCTGCAGACAGCCTGCTTAAGCATGTCACCCCAAAAGAAACAAACAGAAAAACCCGAAATTTACATTTCAGGTCACCCATCAGGGAGGCTTCCTTTTTGTTTGCCATTCACCCATTTGATTTTACCTATACTGAATTGATATGGATCAGGAAGTTCTCACCTTACCTGTTATTGGGAGCAGGGTTTTTTGAATTCAATCCGATGGGATGGTATCAAAATCCATCAGGTCCGGACGGATGGGTTGCCCTTAAGCCATTGAGAACAGAAGGTCAGGGTATGTCAGCTTATCCAGAAAGCACCGAATATGCGCTTCGTGCACTGAATTTTCAGGCAGGCGCAGGAATCCGTTACCAGCTCTCTTCCAAAGTAACCATTGCACTTGAAATCCTCAACAGAAAAACCAATACAGATTACCTTGATGATGTAAGTGGAACATATATTGACAATGATGCCTTTGATGCCTTTTTTGGTGCTGCAACAACACAGGCTGAAACCGCCAAGCAATTAGCCAATAATCCAGCTTTTCAAAACGGAGGAAAATATGTCAATGGTTATTTACCCGGAAGTTTAAGGGGATCACCAGCCAGCAAAGACTATTATTACGGTACATCACTGAGAATAGGATACAGGCTGGGGCCGGTAATAGATGAATCCATGCAACGCTCCCGACGGGGCATATTGCATTGTTTCAGATTTTGATATTACGAAATTTTACTCCACTCCCCCTTAGCCTTTCCGATCTGAAGATACTGTTTGAGCGGAAGGTGAACCGGCATTTCAAGCCTGTGGTCTGCTTCCAGAATCTGTTCGGCATATTCCCTTGCCAATTCCAGCAGCCCCCTGTCTTCTGAGATGTTAGCAAGCCTGAAATTGAGAGCCCCACTTTGACGTGTACCCTGGATATCACCAGGCCCGCGCAGTTCGAGGTCTTTTTCTGCAATTTTAAATCCATCTGTTGTGGAACACATAACGGAGAGGCGATCTTTGGCGTCCTTGCCAACCTGGCTTCCGGATAAAAGGATACAATAACTTTTTTCACTGCCCCTGCCAACCCTTCCCCTGAGCTGGTGAAGCTGACTTAAGCCAAATTTCTCTGCGCTTTCAATAACCATGACACTGGCATTGGGAACATTAACGCCCACTTCAATAACCGTAGTGCTCACCATAATCTGTGTATCCTGGTTAACAAACCTTTGCATGTTGACTTCTTTCTGTTCCGCATTCATCCGGCCATGCACCATGCTGATCCAGTATTGCGGTTCGGGAAACCAGGCTTTTACATTTTCATACCCCTGCATCAGGTCTTCATACTGAAGCTTTTCACTTTCCTCAATCAGGGGAAAGATAAAATAAATCTGCCGTCCAAGGGCAATTTCAGAACGAATAAAATCCATTACCTGAGGCCTGGCGTCGTCCAACCGGTGAACCGTTAACACCGGTGTTCTCCCTGGAGGCAGTTCATCAATCACGCTGTAGTCAAGGTCCCCATAAGCCGTCATAGCCAGTGTTCTGGGGATGGGCGTAGCAGTCATAACCAGCATATGAGGCGGAACACTACTCTTCTCCCAGAGGCGGGCACGCTGGGCCACACCGAACTTATGCTGTTCATCTATGACTGCCAGCCCGAGTTGATGAAAGCGCACAGCATCCTCAATAAGTGCATGCGTTCCAACAATGATTGCGGTTGATCCATCTGCCAGTGACGCCAGTACTTTTTTTCTTTCGGCAGCTTTAGTGGAACCAGTCAGTAATCCCACCTTAATACCCATCGGCTCAAGCAATTTCGAAAACTGGTTGTAATGCTGCTTAGCCAGAATTTCCGTGGGAGCCATGATACAAGACTGGGCACCGTTGTCTATTGCTATGAGCATGGCCATGAGCGCCACAATTGTTTTACCACTACCCACGTCGCCCTGCAGCAGCCTGTTCATCTGCCTTCCAGACCCCATATCCTGTCTTATTTCTTTCAGTACCCTTTTTTGAGCGCCGGTAAGGTCGAAAGGAAGGTGTTCATGAAAAAATGTATTAAATGCTTCCCCTACCCGTGCAAAAGTTACCCCTCTCGAGTACCTGTGTCGGGCAGACCGCAACATGCCCAGCCTCACCTGTGCCATGAATAGCTCTTCAAATTTTAACCTGGTTACAGCTTTCAGGTAATTATCCTGCTGCACCGGAAAATGAATAAATTGATAGGCTTGCCAGCGTGATATCAGCCGCTCTGCGGCAATGATTGATTCGGGAAGGATTTCAGGCAGGTCTTTCTGCTCAAGTACCAGAAAAAGCTGCTGGGTAAGCTTTGCCAGCGCTCTTCCGTTCAAGCCACGTGCCTTGAGTTTTTCGGTAACCGGATATACAGGTTCCAAGAAGCTTTTGACAGGTGCTGCGCCATCAATCACCTGCTCCATCTCGGGATGAGAAAGCTGAGGCCTGCCCAGGAAAAATCCGAGCTTGCCGAAAGCAAGGTATGGCTGACCGATTACAAGCGACTTTTGCACCCAGTTGATGCCCTGAAACCAGGTCAGTTCAATGATACCGGAAGGGTCTCTAAGCTGGGCCACCAGGCGCTTTGCACGACGTTCACC
>JBILSG010000205.1:0-4801 GCA_044372235.1 Chitinophagaceae bacterium | reverse complement strand
CACTCAACACCAGTATCAGTGGAGAGCCGTTGAGCATTCGTTTGCCATATTTCTCAGTGAACTCCTGCAGGCACTCACCTATTTTGGTGCCGCTGCTCCAGTTATCAGCTTCGTTGCCTACCTGCCGAAGGACCTCATCAAGCTGTTGCAATTGCAGTGCTTTGGTAATTCGTTTAAGTGAGGTGCTGAACACAAACGCTTCCAGCTGTCTGAAATGTTCCTTGAGGGTACAGATGAAGCGTAGTAGAAAAAAAGAGTACTTATCCATTGATCCGCTCACATCCAGTAAAACAATTAACCGCTGCTTCTTGGGAGTATGCATGCGGTAATACAGGTCAACCGGCTCGCCGCCTGTTGAGAGGCTTTTGCGGATGGTTCTCCGCAGGTTTATCTGACCAGCTTTCAGGTCTTGCTTCATCCTGCGGCGCATCCTTACTGCCATTTGTTTGCAAAGTTTGCGGGCTATTGCTGCAAGCTCTTCAGCCTCCATGGTGTTCAGCAGAGAGAGATCGGTTTTTTTAAGGCGTTCTGCCGCGTTGGCTCCGCTTACATTTTTAGCTTCTTCTTCCTGCGGACCAGACTGTCCAACGCCCAGCATGACTACAGAAGCATTCGCTTTTTTATTGAAACTGCCCTGAATGGTGGACTTCCCTTTTCTACCGTTCAGGTCGATGGGATTGGTGTCCCAATATAGTGCGAACAATTTTTCGAAGACGAGCATTTCTTCAGGTGTATTGCAGAAAATAGACTTAAGTGCTGCTTTGAAAAAACGACGTTCTTGCAACAGGCCTGTACCCGCAGCAATGATGGCATCCTGGGTCTCACGGATGCCTATATTCAGTCCGTGCCCCCTTGCAAATTGTGCAAAGGCAACAATGCCTTCAGACAGGCTGGCGGTTTGAAAAGCCTGGACTTTCTCCATTTCATTTTATTCTGCTGCGTTCATTTCTGATAATACTAACCTGATATCTTCCGATGATTTGAGTATGCTACCTGCCGTTTGCAACATGGATTGCCTGTTCACTTCGCGGTAACCCAACGCCATCAGGCTTTCAGCCCAGTCGATGGTTTCACTCACACCGGGTATTTTAGCCAGTTTTTTCTGGCGGAATGCCTGAACATGTTCTACAACCTGCTGTAGGAGATCCGCTTCTATTTCTGGTAGCCTTTGCTGCACGATGGCCATCTCTTTATCCAAGGTAGGGTAATCGATCCAGTGGTAAAGGCAACGGCGCTTCAGTGCATCACTGAGTTCACGGGTTCGGTTTGAAGTAAGGATTACAAAAGGCTTCTGCACAGCCTTGATTGTCCCCAGCTCCGGTATGGTTATCTGGAAAGCCGACAGCAATTCCAGTAAAAATGCTTCGAATTCTTCATCGCTCCTGTCCAGCTCATCTATCAGCAAAACAGGTGGCTTATCTTCCTGGGTAATGGCCTGCAGAAGCGGACGCTTCAGCAGGTAATCATCACTGAAAATGATTTGCTCTTTCTCTGCAGTGCTTTTGTCACTACCCTCCTGCATGCGGATGCCCAGCAACTGTTTCTGGTAATTCCATTCATACACTGCAGCGTTCACGTCCAATCCCTCATAACACTGCAACCTGATGAGGTTGGTGCCGAGAAACTGCGACAAAACCAATGCTGCTTCGGTTTTACCCACGCCGGGCGGACCTTCCAGCAGCAGTGGCTTGCCTAGTTTCAACAGCAGGTATAGCGAAGTAGCCATCTCCTCATCAGCTACATATTGGTGTTCACTGAGGAAACGGATGAGCTCTTCCGGATGATTCAATACTTCTGATGGTTTCATGATTTGCCGCCAAACATACCTTTGATCATGCTGCCCATCATGGCACCTGCACTCAGGGCGCCTTTCACTTCCTTGCCATCGAGTTGGTTCTTGAAATTGCTCACGAACTGGTCGAATACATGGCTTGTTGCGTCTGTTACCAAACGGCTTCCAAACTGGGCAAGCATACCCTGAACAGTAACGTCCATGGTAACACTCACTTCTGTGCCGCCATCCTTTTCAGTTAACAGTCCGTTCAGAAGCATATCAGCTCCACCCTTGCCTTTAACATCAGTTCCGCTGCCCTTCATCTTCATGCTGTGGGTAGCTGCGTCACGCTCCAGGAAAGAAATGGTTCCACCGTATTTGGCTTTAACCGGACCAAATTTCAGTTCCACTTCACCTTTGAAATTGTCGTCATCTAACATTTCTGTGAGAGCGGCACCGGGAACACAGACAACGATTTTTTCCGGACTGGTGATATTGGCCCATACGTCTGCGATGGGATGAGCCACATGAAATGTTTTAGAGATAGTTGCGTTCATTGTTTAAATTTTAAATAGTCAGTGAAAAAACGTGAAAAGTAAAACAGTACATGCTACACAGTCCATACCCACTACTGTTCACCTTTCACGTTTTGATTATGATATCATCAGCTTGCGAAAACACCTTTCTCTTTCAGCGCCTTAAAGATTTTAAATGGCGTGATCGGAATATCCAGGTGTGTGATGCCAAATGGTGTAAGGGCATCCACAATGGCGTTCGCAATGGCAGGAGGTGCACCTACGGTTGGTGATTCACCTACACCTTTGGCTCCGATAGGATGGTGTGGTGAAGGCGTCACAGTATGGCCTGTCTCCCAGCTTGGTGATTCCACCGCTGTTGGTACGAGGTAGTCCATGAATGTTCCGTTCAGGATGTTACCAGACTCATCATAGATCAGTTCTTCGTACATCGCTGGCGCAATACCCTGGGTAAGTCCACCATGCACCTGACCTTGTACAATCATCGGGTTGATGATGTTACCGCAGTCGTCGATGGCCACAAAGCGCCTAACCTTGATTTCGCAGGTCTCCCTGTCGATATCCACCACACAGATGTAAGCACCTGAAGGGAAAGTGAGGTTGGGCGGGTCGTAGTAATGTGTTGCTTCAAATCCAGCTTCCATTCCCTGCGGATGGTTGGTATATGCTGCAAACACGATTTCCTGGATTGTTTTGGCTTTTTCTGGAGCTCCTTTTACAAAGAACTTACCGGGTTCCCATTCGAGGTCATCCTCGCTCACTTCCAGGAGGTAGGCTGCAATTTTACGAGCCTTATCGCGCAGTTTCCTGGCAGCAATAGCTGCAGCTGCACCTGCTGTTGGCGTGCTTCGGCTGGCGTATGTACCCAGTCCGTATGGAGCTGTATCCGTATCACCTTCTTCGATGGCGATATTTTCTGCGGGGATACCGAGTTCCTCTGCGATGATCTGGGCATAGGTTGTTTCATGACCCTGACCCTGGCTCTTTGTACCGAAACGGGCAATGGCCTTCCCGGTAGGGTGGACGCGTATTTCAGCACTGTCGAACATCTTGATACCGAGGATGTCGAAATCCTTTGAAGGACCAGCACCAACGATCTCTGTGAAAGTAGAAATACCGATACCCATCAGCTCCCCTTTGGCACGCTTCTCAGCCTGCTCCCTGCGGAGACCATTGTAGTCAAGTGCATCCATGGCCTTTTGCAGACCTGCATGGTAATCTCCGGAGTCATAAATCCATCCGGTTGGTGATTTCCATGGGAAGTCTTCCTTCTTGATGAAGTTCTGCATCCTCAGGTCAGCTGGATCTTTTCCAACTTCAAAAGCGAAGCGGTCAGTGATCCGCTCAATGGCATGAACAGCTTCTGTTACACGGAAAGAGCAACGGTAGGCAACACCCCCCGGAGGTTTGTTGGTGTATACCGCGTCACATTCCATATATGTTGTTCCGTAATCATAGCTTCCCGTAGCGATGGAGAACATCCCTGTTGGGAACTTGGAAGGATTGGCAGAAGCATCGGTATAGCCATGGTCGGCCAGGATTTTGAAACGTGTACCCAGGATTTTACCGTCCTTGGTTCCCGCCATCTCAGCAGTGATATGGTAATCACGTGCGAAACTGTCGGCCTGGAGGTTTTCACTCCTGTCTTCAATCCATTTCACTGGCTTTCCAACCAGGAAAGATACAGCGATGGCGATAACGTAACCTGGATAAACAGGCACTTTACCACCGAAACCACCCCCGATATCCGGAGCGATTACACGCACTTTTTCTTCGGTAAGTCCCACATGCCCTGCAACCAACGCAATCACTGTGCGGATTGCATGCGGCGCTTGTGTGGTCATGTACATCGTGAGGTGGTTATTCACCTTGCTGTAATCGGCCACACAACCGCAGGTTTCGATACTGGCTACGTGGATTCTCGGGATATGCATTTGTTCCTTTACAACAACATCAGCCGTTTCGAACAGGGTATCTGTTTTTTCCTTATCGCCTGCTTTCCAGTTCCAGATATGGTTGTCAGCTTTACCTTCTTTATCAGAACGCAGTACAGGCGCAGATGGATCAAGTGCTTTGAAGGGATCGATAACCGGTTTCATTGGTTCGTATTCCACAATCACCGCTTCACGACCATCCCTGGCTGCGTACTTGGTGGTGGCAATAACGGCTGCCACTTCCTGAGATTGGTACATAACAGTGTCTGTAGGCAGTACCATCTGGGTATCGCTCATGAGCGTAGGCATCCAATGGAGGTTATATTTCTCCAGATCGCGGCCCGTTACCACGGCAACTACACCGGGCACCTTCATGGCTTCCTCTATATTGATTTTCTTTATTTTGGCGTATGCATACGGACTCCTTACAATATCCATATAGAGCATGCCGGGCAGTTTTACGTCGTCTACGTAATTGCCTTTACCTTGAATGAAACGGGCGTCCTCCTTGCGTTTGAGGGAGTGTCCCATTCCTCCGATGGCTTTCGACGTTTTAC
>JBILSG010000204.1:0-4833 GCA_044372235.1 Chitinophagaceae bacterium | reverse complement strand
TTGTTGAACGCCAGAAACAGGTTGTGTATGAGTGGTACGCCGCTTCAGAACAATACCTTTGATATTTATGCCCAGATGAATTTTCTCAATCCGGGTATGCTGGGCAGCATAGAAAATTTCAGGAATGAATTTGCAACACCGATTGATAAGTTTGGTGAAAAGGAACATAAGGATCACCTTAAAAAACTCTTGTTCCCATTCATCCTGAGAAGAACAAAAGAACAGGTTGCCAAAGATCTTCCAGCGAAAACAGAGACAATCCTGTTTTGTGAGATGGAAGATGAACAAAGGAATATTTATGATGCCTACCGGAATGATTACCGAGACAGAATCCTGGGTGTAATCAAGGAGCATGGTATTGATAAATCACAACTCACTATTCTCCAGGGTCTGATGAAGCTCAGGCAAATCTGTGACTCTCCGGCAATTATGAATGAAGCCGAAAAGTTGCCCAATGTTTCTGTCAAGCTTGATGAACTTTCAAGAGAGATCACAGAGAACATTGGAGACCATAAAGCCCTTATCTTTTCCCAGTTTCTCGGAATGCTTGCACTGATCAGGGAAAAGCTAACCCAGCTTGGTGTGAAATTTGAATATTTCGATGGCAGTACTACAGCAATTGAACGTGAACGAGCCATTCAGAATTTTCAGAAAAATGATGAGGTCAGGGTGTTTCTCATTTCATTAAAAGCTGGTGGTGTGGGTCTGAATCTCACTGCTGCTGATTATGTATATATTGTTGATCCATGGTGGAATCCGGCAGTAGAACAGCAGGCGATTGACCGTACGCACCGGATTGGCCAGACCAAAAGTATTTTTGCATACCGCATGATTTGTAAGGATACGATTGAAGATAAAATCCTGCAGCTGCAGGATAAAAAACGAAGCCTGGCACGTGATTTGGTGGCTGATGATGATGGTTTTGTTAAAAGTCTCAGCCGTGAAGATGTGGAATACCTGTTTAGTTAAAACTTGTATAAAGTATTCATTTACAATTTTTTAACAGTACTGTCAATATTTTTTGACGTGAAAAAACGCATGGTAGTTACGTAAAAATACCCAGAATACTTCCATTTTAGTTTTTTGTGGTTTAGTTTCACGCAAACTGGACCCTCATGAAAAAGTATTTTTTACCGATCTTTCTGATCGTGACCGTTGCCCTGTCTGGTTGCGGCAAGGATGTTTCCATATTTTCCTCCCCCAGGGTTGTGGCAGGCGGATTGACCAACTATGGCACAAGGACCTGGAAGCTAAAAGCCTTGTTTGTGAACAATGCCGCACAGCCGCTTACGCCTGCACAGGTCATTTACACCAAAACATACAAGAACGATTATACCTGGAAAGACTCTGATGGTTACACAGGTACTTTTACAGTACCCAACACCAAAGAGCTTCAGGAAGTAACGGCAAATGCACCGGGTGGTCCGCTCACGATCACCTATACCATAGTAGATTTTACAGCCACGGAGCTTACGATTGAATACACATACAATCAGGGAACTTACAAATTTGTCTTTGGCGAATGAGAAAGTATATCATTTTTTTATTACTGACTATCCTTGCCGGCAGTGCAAATGCACAGCTAAACGGATCCTTTGCTTTTGGCGGATTGCTTCTGGATGGAGCAACAGGATCCAGTTTCAGCGGACCACTTGCTTTTGACGGGAAGAATGACTGCCTTACTCTCCGCAATGGTGTTTCTGTGCTCATGAGTATTGAAAACAGTGGCGGCACATTCAAAATGATTTGTAAAGGAGTAGATTCAGAAAGATCTGCTGCAGTCTCTGTATTCCCCAATCCATCATCAACCTTTACCATGCTTCAGTCAGCAGACTTTGCTGGTTCTAACCAACCTGTTGAGGTAATGCTGATGGATATAAGGGGGAAGGTGGTGCATCAACAAAATATAAGGGGGGAACAGCTGAAAAGCGGTCTGCAACTTCCTGTTAGCCAGCTGTCAGGTGGATTATACATGCTTCGGTTATCCAGCGGGCAAACAATTCAAACATTCAAGATTATTAAAACAGGTACCTTAAAATGAAAAAGATCATCTTTCTGTTTCAGTTTATTTGCTGGACAGTTTTGCTTAACGCCCAGACACCTCAGGGTATAACTTTTCAGGCTGTAGCCAGGGATCCTTCGGGAAATGCTGCACGCCTGCGTCAGGTTTATGTAATTGACAGGGTCATCGCCGGCTCTGCCAATGGTCCGGTTGCCTGGGAGGAGAGCCATGCTGTTACAACCAATGGAGAGGGTGTTTTTACCATTGTTGTAGGCAGGGGAACCAGGGTTTCCGGAACTGCAGCAGCATTTAATAATATCCGCTGGGATCTGACAACATATTTTTTCAATGTGCGGGTGGCTGTAGCGCCATCTTTACCTGCTCCTACCTGGACTGCAGCTGCTAATTATGTGGATATGGGTACCACCCAATTTTGGAGTGTGCCATATGCAATGGTTTCAGGATCAAGTGGAAATGCCTCATTTCTTGCTGGTACAATAGCACCTATTGCTACAATTGGTAAAGACACTGACTTTTACCTCAATACAGCAACCTATGAGTTGTACGGACCCAAGACCAATGGTGCATGGGGTAATGCAAAATCTATCATAGGTTCAGTTGGTCCACAAGGAGTTCAAGGAATACAGGGTGTTCAGGGTATAGCCGGACCCGTTGGGCCTCAGGGTTTGCAGGGTGTACAAGGCATTGCCGGTCCGCAGGGAGCAGCTGGTGTCAATGGAAAATCTGTTTTGAATGGCACTGTTAACCCAGCCAATAATATTGGAGCTGATGGTGATTTTTATATCAATTCTTCAGCCAGAACATTGTTCGGACCCAAAACTGCCGGTATTTGGCAGGCTGGTGTTTCTCTACTTGGTCCAACCGGTCCGCAAGGCATTCAAGGTATTCAGGGTGTTGCAGGTCCGGCCGGGCCCGCGGGCCCGGCCGGTGCACAAGGTGCCACTGGTCCACAGGGACTTACCGGTCCGCAGGGACCTGTTGGCCCAATAGGTCCGCAGGGTGCTACTGGTCCACAAGGTTTAAATGGTTTACAAGGACTAGTCGGTCCTATTGGTCTCACCGGCCCCGCTGGTCCTATTGGTTTAACAGGCCCTGCTGGTCCCATTGGTCTCACCGGACCTGCTGGTCCTGTTGGTCCGACTGGTCCCATTGGTTTGACTGGTCCCGCAGGTCAGATTGGCCCACAAGGTCCTATAGGTTTGACTGGTCCCGCAGGTCCGATTGGCCCAATTGGTTTAACCGGTCCTGCTGGCCCTGCTGGCGCACAAGGTGCAACTGGTCCTGCCGGAACAACGAATGCATCAGATCTCACAGGAATCCTGGCAATAGCCAATGGTGGAACAGGTTCTGCTTCGCAGAATTTTGTAGACCTGACCGCTGACCAGTCCATTGCCGGTAACAAGTCATTTTCAGGAACCGTGAGTTTGGTATCGCCAACCCTTACAGGCACCCCCATCGCACCCACCGCCACACCCGGGACCAACACGACACAGGTGGCGACAACTGCATTTGTTTCTGCTGCGGTAACATCCGGATCAGTTGCAGATGCTACTCAGACTAGCTTTGGTAAAATTCAATTGGCAGGTGATTTGTCCGGTACTGCTGCAGCGCCATTGGTTGCAACTGGTTCAATTACTACATCAAAGCTTGCAGATGCCAGTATTACTGATGCAAAAGTAGCAACAGGAGTGAGTAAGTCAAAGGTTGGTTTAGATCAGGTGGACAATACGAGTGATGCGAACAAGCCTATATCTTTGGCAACGCAGTCAGCTTTGAATTTGAAGGCTTCACTTGAATCACCTGCATTGACAGGAGTGCCAACAGCACCAACCGCAGATCCCGGAACTAATACAACACAGGTAGCTACAACCGCCTTTGTTTCTGCTGCCGTAACATCTGGATCAGTTGCAGATGCTACGACGACGAGCTTTGGTAAAATTCAATTAGCAGGAGATTTGTCCGGTACTGCTGCAGCGCCATTGGTTGCAACTGGTTCAATCACCACATCAAAACTTGCAGATGCGAGCATTACTGATGCAAAGGTTGCAACTGGAATCAGTAAGTCAAAGGTTGGTTTAGATCAGGTGGACAATACGAGTGATGCGAACAAGCCTATATCTGGAGCAACGCAGTCAGCCTTGAATTTGAAGGCTTCTCTTGAATCACCAACTTTTACGGGAACTGTAGGAGGTATTACTGCTGGGATGGTAGGACTTGGAAATGTTGATAATACGAGTGATGCGAACAAGCCTATATCTGGAGCAACGCAGTCAGCTTTGAATTTGAAGGCTTCCCTTGAATCACCAACTTTTACGGGAACTGTAGGAGGTATTACTGCTACAATGGTAGGACTTGGAAATGTTGATAATACGAGTGACGCGAACAAGCCAATATCTGGAGCAACGCAGTTAGCTTTGAATTTGAAGGCTTCCCTTGAATCACCAACGTTTACGGGAACTGTAGGAGGTATTACTGCTACGATGGTAGGACTTGGAAATGTTGATAATACGAGTGATGCGAACAAGCCTATATCCGGAGCAACGCAGTCAGCTTTGAATTTGAAGGCTTCCCTTGAATCACCTGCATTGACAGGCACTCCAACAGCACCAACCGCCAATCCCGGAACCAACACTGAACAGGTAGCAACAACTGCTTTTGTAACAGCAGCGGTGGCAGCTGTTCCGCCAGGTATTGCTTCGGATGCGCGATTGAAAAAGGACATTACACCTATCCGCAGTGGGGTATCCACCATCATGAAATTGAACCCGGTGAGCTATCTTAAAAAGCCAAATCTTGCTGCAACCGATTAC
>JBILSG010000203.1:0-4845 GCA_044372235.1 Chitinophagaceae bacterium | reverse complement strand
GCCCTGCCACAATCACCACAGACTTTCAAGCAATTGCTGATGGTAAGCGGATATGACCGGTATTATCAGATTGTAAAATGTTTCAGGGATGAGGACCTCCGTGCTGACCGGCAGCCGGAATTCACACAGATCGATTGTGAAATGTCTTTTGTAGAGCAGGAAGACATTCTTAAAATGTTTGAAGAGCTGATTAAAAGAATATTCAAGGATGTCAAAAACATAGATTACACTGATATTATTGAGCGCATGACATGGGAGGATGCCATGTGGCAATACGGCAACGACAAACCGGATATCCGTTTCGGGATGAGCATTTGTACACTGAAAAAACCTACCACCGTATTCTATGACAAGGCGGATCATTCTGCACTCATCAATGATGCGGGATTTGTGGTTTTTGACAGTGCGGAATCAGTCATGGCGATAGCAGTGCCGGGTGGTGCAGCTTTTACCAGAAAACAACTCGACGAACTAACTGAATGGGTCAAGCGCCCACAGATTGGCATGAAGGGATTGGCATATATCCGTGCCAACGAAGATGGCAGCTATAAGAGCAGCATAGATAAGTTTTATAGTGAAGAGCGACTCAAAGCAATAGCAGAGGCTTCAGGAGCCCAAAAGGGAGACATTGTGCTGATTCTTGCAGGTGCTGAAGAAAGGACAAGGAAAGCCATGAGTGAGCTCAGGTTGGAAATGGGCAAACAGCTCGGTTTGAGAAAAGAGCATGAATTCAAATTGCTGTGGGTACTGGATTTTCCGCTGTTTGAATATGCGGAAGAAGAGAACAGGTGGGTGGCCAGACATCATCCTTTCACTTCACCCAAGCCTTCACAGATTCAGACCATGATTGATAACGATCCGGTCATACATGATGCAGCGAATTACCTTTCACATCCCTATGCGCAGATCAAGGCCAACGCTTATGACATGGTATTGAACGGGAATGAGATTGGTGGAGGTTCAATCCGGATTTACCAGCGTGAATTACAGGAGAAAATGTTTGCTGCGCTGGGCATGAGTCAGGATGAGGCACTGCATAAATTTGGTTTTCTGCTGGGAGCATTTGAATATGGAGCTCCCCCGCATGGTGGCATTGCATTTGGCTTCGACAGACTATGTTCTATTTTAGGTGGAAGTGAAAGCATCCGTGATTTCATTGCATTCCCCAAAAACAATTCCGGTAGGGATGTGATGCTAGATGCACCTTCAACAATTGATAACAGCCAACTCGATGAACTGGCCCTGATACTTAAAGGCTAAATAATTAATAATCAATAAATTAAATAAAATAAAAAGGTACCAATGGCACCTTTTTATTTTATTTTCTGCTCCAGATTTCGTATATTCTATCTCCTTTTGAACTCAGTCCGGAGTGATGCCAGTTTCCCTCCTTCAACTCGCCGTTGAAAGAAAGCGATGCACCTACCCTGGTTGCATCTCTGGAGAAAAATTCTATATGCTCCGTATATTTTCCGTTTTCAAATGTGTAAAAACCACCACCGGTCCCAAAAAAATCTCCTGTTTCTGAATTGATAGCGGCCCATTGAAATCTTGTTCCAGAAAGAATTTTGATGGTTTTACGCGCACCGGGTCTCATCTCAGCCATTTTCCCATCCTGTTCCCTTCCAATGATTTTCCAGTTTCCTGATAGTCCCTGCTGAGCATCGTCCAACCGATCCCATCCAACCGCAATACCGCTGTAGGGGAAAATGAGTTTAGTTCCCTGCTGCTGAAAGGCAAGTTCATAGTTTTTTGTAACTGCAGAACGATCGGCTGTATTGAATTCTATTTTCCCTTTCAACTCGCCATTTTCCTGGAGGGCTGTTCCGCCCGAAGTATTGATAAACTTTTTATCCTGTACATGAAAAGTTGCCACTGAAAAGTAATTGTCCACTATAGTCAACGTCTGAATAGCAGTATCCAGATTTCGCTTCCACGCACCCTGCAAGGGCTGAGCATTTGAGTGGACGCCCACTAAAGAAAGGATGAGGGGATAAATTACACTTTTCATATTACTGAGAGATAAAAGTTAACTACGGTCTGCCAAAGCTTTGAACACCATTGATCAAAGCCTTTTAACACGGATGTTTCTGAATCGAACGACGTCACCATGGCCCAGGAATCCGATATGGCCTTGCTTATTGAGCAAACCGGGATGCTTGTTGCCATCTGCTGTTCCATTTTCAGAGGCTTTCTGAATATCACCATCCATAATTACCTGACCATTCAGAATAACCTTAATGCGGTTTCCTTTGGCGATTACATGCTGTTGATTCCATTCACCTGTGGGTTTCAGAAATCCACGTCTGGAGGGGATAACACCATATACTGATCCATGGTACTGATAGGGCTTAAGGTTGGCATAAACAGGCGCTTCATTGTCCAGAATCTGCAACTCCATCCCCACATAGGCTGCGTCACCTTTTGTAGGTGTACGAATACCCAGACCATTGTTTGCACCCGGGGTTAATTGAAATTCAAACCTGTATTCAAAATCACCAAACTCTTCTGCGGTGTAGATATTGCCACCTCCCAACTCAGGATGCGTAACAATTACGGCGTCTTCCAGCGCATATCCGGTTTTATTACCAATCCATTTGTCAAGGTTGCTGCCATCAAAAAGGGATACAAACCCTTCTTTTTGTTCTGCATCAGATAGTGGCGTGGTGGCAACAGGATCCAGTTCTCTCAGGAAAATATTCCTGTAAGCCACATAGGTTCCATGGGCCTGCAATTCAATCTGTTCCCTGATGAAAATCGGAAGTTTTCGGTCCCAGTAGTTTTCCAGAATAGCTTCATCAGTCACTTTTACTCCATTAAGGAATACAGTAACCTTATCTCCCTTCATGATAATATGAAAAGTATTCCACTCTCCAATGGCATTATCGGCCACCTGAAGCGGCTTCGAAGGGTTCTTCTGGTTGTTGTATAATCCGCCTGAACCCACTTGCGCCCCTACTTCACGACGGGAAGTATCCCAGATTTGCACCTGTGGACTCCCCCTCAGGTAAATACCCGCATCACCTTTGGCAGTAATTTTCCAGTCGACAAACATTTCAAAATCACCATACTTTTTTACTGTACACAGGTTATCTCCATGACCGGTAAAGATCAGGAGACCATCATCAACCACCCAGTCGTTACCCGCACCAGCATTGGCTGCTGATTGTGCTTTCAGTAACTCTTCTTCAGTCATTTTTGCACGCGAAATGGGATTTCCAACCAGGCCTTTCCATCCGTTCAGGTTCTTTCCATTAAAAAGACGAACCCATCCATTATCATAAGGAATAGCCTTCAGGTAATTTTTAAGCGTCTTGACAAGAACCGCACTATCCACCCCACTGATAAGCGGCAAAGCCTGTTCCAGAGCTTCGCGGGGGGCAATACCCCTCATTGATTTATCATTGAGTGCATTGCGTGCCATGATGAGAGCCGCCTGCTTTTGTAGGACAGGATCACTTAGGTACTGTGCTGCAACCAGCAATGCAGGAACCCCTTTCAGGCCTTCCATTTTATACAAAGCATTTCGCTTATCAACGGGATTGCCTGCAGATTTCACTTCATCCTGAATATCCAGGAGTTGCTGTGCAGGATTTGAGGAGAGAGGAGTCTTTTTAGTTGTAGACGATTGTTGCGCTGGCAAAACAGCAGCGACATGACCCAGAGCAGCTTTGATGTGTCCGGCCATTACTGGAGAGGCTTTACCCTGTCCGTTTTCAAGTGCTGCTACTGCCGCTGGAGATTTTATTGTTGCCAGTGAGCGCACTGCTCGCGGACCGTACTGTTCGTCTTTCAGCAAGTTAGACAGGTCTTTAACATTGGCTTCATCACCGAGTAATCCCATCAGTTCTATAACAAGATCCTTTGCAAGGAATGATTGGGCAACGGTGACTCCCTGTTTGAGAACGACAGCCGCTCTGCCAGTTAAGGCTGGATTTGTGGCAGCCTGATGAATATAGGCAGACAGCGCAAATGAAGCACTGGCGCGCATGGAATCATCATCCAGCATTTTATAGAATTGTTTCCAAGAGCTGCTCTTCCAATCATTCATGCTTGAGAGGGTCTGAGCAACAGTATTTTTTTGCTGGTAAGGAAAACCTGATAAGGCTTCATTAAGGGATTGCTGAGCCTGGATTGAAGTAACAATGGAGACAAATCCAAGTATAAATATGGTAATTTTTTTCATGTTCATCAGTTGGTATTAAATATTCCAGGGTGCACGCATGGGAGGATTGACCATCCGGTTGGCTTCATCATCCCCAATAAATTCCTGTAATACGGGATCAAACTTGAGGTTCCTACCAAGTTGAAGGGCAATCTTACCCATATTGATCATGGTACAGGAACGGTGTCCATTCGATTCATTGAGTGCAAACGGCTTCCTATGTTTTACTGATTCCAGGAAATTCGTCACCTGCGGTTCTGGATCAGGCATCATGGCCAGCTTATCCTGGAGGTTGGGAATGGTTGACTTGAAACCATTGAACAATTTGCCATTAGGACCTTCGATATAGGCTACATCAGGATCCTTTGCTTCACCGTCAAGAATGATTTTGCAACCATCTGCATAGGTATAGGTAATTTTCCGGAAGGTACCACAGGCGTCAGGGTGTTGCTGTTCCGCATCCACTTCTACAGATACCGGACTTGTATCATCCTTCCCCAGGAAATACTGGATAGGATCCAGGTAGTGTTGGCCCATATCGCCCAAACCACCACCATCATAGTCCCAATAGCCCCTGAAAGTACCATGCACCCGATGTGGGTGGTATGGCTTGTAGGGAGCAGGGCCCAGCCAGCGGTCATAATCCAGTGTATCGGGCACTTTTTGCTCTTCAAGTTTTG
>JBILSG010000202.1:0-4847 GCA_044372235.1 Chitinophagaceae bacterium | reverse complement strand
ATAAAACCATTGGTTTATTGGGGAATCGGCTGTCTTCTGCTCGGCTATGGTCTGGATTGGATGAGCATCACACCAATCATTAAAAAAATTGCTACTACTTCATTTACCATAAGTTCACTGGGATGGTGCCTACTGTTAATGGCAACTTGTTACTACCTGATTGATATCAAGGGAAGAAAAAATAAACTTTCTTTTTTTCTGGTCATAGGCATGAACTCGATTTTCATTTACCTGTTTTTTGAAATTGTTGGCGCACGCTGGTTCAATGGTTATGTCAACGCCATTGTAAGCGGAGTATTTTCAGGTATAATGCCTGAACTGCTGTTAAGTGTTTTAGGGAGCATCACCATATTTTTACTGGAATGGGGACTCTGCCTTTTTCTTTTTCGCAAAAAAATCTTTTTCAGGCTTTGAGCAATGCAGAGAAGCGTTCAGTAAGTTGCTGAACGTTTCTTTTTAATGCTTTTCTTTCCTGATCTTTTAAGCGAATGAAAGCATTATCATTCAACTTCCCAACTACTGCCTCCTGCTCTGCATCATTGTCATAGACCATTTTCCGGAATGGATTGGTCATGTCTTTCTTTCTGGACTGGACAATGCCCTTATAAACTTTTTCATTGATTGCAACGTATTCATGAATGAAATCAGGCATTCGGTCTGTTACGAAATCTTTTTTCTTCAGGTTATCTATCTCAAGTAAACTGGCAATGGCATGATACAGTACAAAGTCATCAAAATCAATTGCAGCTTGCGCATACTGCTGATGAAGGTTATCCCAGCTTGAAATCTTACCCTTTCTTACCTTTTGGAGCAATTCTTTAAACCGAGTAGCAGGCATGAGTTGTCCACCCAGGTTTACCCATTCATCACGCCTCGATTTAGTCAACCAACCATTGATCGTCTCCAATGAAAGTGCATCTTGCTCATCAGACAACCTGTTAACGAGATGGCCCAGGGCATAATACCTGACCATTTCTTTATATGCTTCATATGCCTTCCGAGCTTTCAGAACAACCACCTTACGTTTACTGTTTTCAAATCCATCCGCAAGCACTTCCAATTCATCAACCGATGAATCTCCGGCACCCAAGAGTTCCTCCCCTTTCTGAATGCATGTTTCATCAGCAGGAATGGATTTACCTGCCTGCCTGAAATAAGCCTTACCCGTGAACAATCTCAGGTAATGTAGGGCATCGAAAATTTCATTCACACTATCAGGGGCAAGACTATTATATTCGAGTGAAAGTTCTTTTACCTTCCTTGCATCACGATCCTTATATTTCCATTCATTGCGCTGCAGTGCGTAATAATTATACTGAAACCAGTATGCCGGCAATATCCTCAGTTCATTTGAAGTAGGGTCATTGATGACCAATGAAAAAGGAACCGGTATGTTCAATTCAAAAGGGAAATCACCCTTTGCCAGCAATGTAAATGAGGCAAACCTGGAGTTGTGTTTCAGACTTACACACAACCCGGGCCAGAATCCCCTTCCGGCAATCAGTTCACCATCGGCACCCCTCGAATTATGATTTGAACCAATTGTTGCCCCGGCAGCCACATTTGTTTGTCCCATCAGCAAAGAGGCACAGAGAAAAGAGTTGTTGTGGTGTTGCTCATGGAAAGGATATATGAGGGAATTCAATACTTCACAACAGGAGATGGTGGCATTATTACCGAGGTAGGAATTGATAAGCCTGGCACCATATTTTAACTGCGAATGGGATGCCATGAAAAACCGTACTGCTTTTACCCCATAAAAAATCCTGCATCCAACACCAACAATACCATTAACCAGTTCTACACCCTCACCAATTTGCGTATTGGCATCCTCCGTGCTATTGATGGTCACATTTTTAATTTTGTTTGCGCCTTTGATATAGGCATCACTGCCTATTAGCACATCCTTGATCATTTTACAATTCTTGATAACCGTTCTGTCACCTATTTTGCCATAATGCCCGTGTTTGTCGTCAAACCGGCTGATGGTAAAGCGATAAAAAGCATCCATCAATGCCTCGTCATCCCTGTATTTTGACCACAAATAAGCATCTGCAGGCAACATGCCATTGAAAGTCAATACTTTCCTTCCTCCATTCTCGTTACAGAGCTCGAGCCAGATACGAGAGCTTTCAGACTCACCCTGTTTTACAACACCATTGCCGAACTTTGCAGAACTGGTGATGGCTAATTCATTGACATTGGCAATCATCACATCATTACCCACAACATAATGTGAAAAATAATTCACGTTGTGAATACATACATTATCTCCAAAATCACAACTGATGATGGTCGAATTAAACAAACCAACTGGCAAAATCAAATCATGAAACTCCAGTGAATAGGGCTCCAACATGCCAATCCGCACAAGTCCGAAAAAACTGCAATTTTTAACCAGCTGGGGATCAAATTTTTCAGAAACAAGGATATGGTTCCAGTTGTCTGATGTGTTGTTATTGCGAACCAGAATTTCTATTTCTGATGCCGACAGACTTCTGTAAGTAATACCACTTTTATTATACTTATTGCGGAGGTAATATTCATCAGCACCTTGTGGAAGGTAATCTTGACCAATAAATCCATAACCTATTGCAGAAACAGGTTGTTTGGTAATTTTATTCATAGGAAGTTTATTCTACGGTTACACTTTTAGCGAGGTTCCTTGGACGGTCAACATCCAGACCACGCGCTACACCAATGTAATAGGAAAGCAACTGCAGGGGAATGACATTAAGAATAGGCGCAATCAGCTCATCGGTTTCTGGAACCGGAATCAGATCAGCAGTAAGCGTTTCAACAGTATTATCACCCTCGGTAACAACAGCGATAAGTCTTCCTTTACGGGCATTTATCTCCTGCATGTTGCTGACTACTTTTTCGTGGTAAGCATCTTTTGTGGCTACAAACAAGACAGGCAACTGGTCATCAACGAGGGCAATCGGACCATGTTTCATCTCTGCAGCAGGATAGCCTTCAGCATGTATGTAAGATATTTCTTTCAGCTTCAATGCCCCTTCAAGTGCTACCGGAAAATTATATCCACGCCCCAAAAACAAAAAGCTCGTTGCCGCGGCATGTTTCAATGCAATTTCACGAATGGTTGTACTGTCTGAAAGAATACGCTCTACCTTTCCGGGCACATCATTTAATTCACCCATCAGGTGAAGAAATCGCTCCTGTGAAATTGATTTTTTTTCTTTTGCAATTTTAAGGGCAATCATGGTCAACACAACAAGTTGAGCTGTAAATGCCTTTGTACTCGCCACGCCAATTTCCGGTCCTGCATGGGTATAGGCACCAGCATGTGAAACCCGCGCAATGGAAGATCCCACTGCATTAAGTACACCAAAAATCAAGGCGCCCTGTTCTTTTGCTTTTTCTATGGCCACCAGCGTGTCCGCTGTTTCACCACTCTGCGAAATGGCAAAAATCACATCACCTTTATTGACTATTGGATTTCTGTATCTGAATTCAGATGCGTACTCAACTTCTACAGGAATACGGCAAAGCTCTTCAATAATGTATTCCGCAACAAGACCTGCATGCCAGCTGGTTCCACAGGCAATGATGATAATGCGGTTGGCATGCATCAGCTGATCGATATGCTGCTGCACACCAGCCATCACAATTTCCCCTTTACCCATATCCAGCCTCCCCCTCAGGCAATCAAAAATAGTTTGCGGCTGCTCATATATTTCTTTTAACATGAAATGATCATAACCCCCTTTTTCGATAGCTGCTAATTCAAGATCAAGTTGGTGCACAAAAGGAGTGATTACTTCATTGCCCAGGTTTTTCAATATAAGCTCATCACCTTTTATGATGGCAAGCTCATAATCATTGATGTAAACTACCTTACGGGTATATTCTATTATAGGGGATGCATCCGAAGCCAGAAAATGTTCATTCTCACCAATACCGATTACAAGCGGACTACCCTTTCTTGCGGCGATAAGCGTATCCGGATTTTCTTTGTCGAGCAGCACAATTACATAAGCCCCCACTACCCGCTTCAAAGCAATTCGCACAGCCTCCTCAAGGGAACAGTCGTTGTTAATTAAAATATCATCAATGAAATTAAGCAGGACTTCTGTATCGGTATCACTCTTAAAAACATATCCCCTGGACGACAAATCCTTTTTCAATGCAGCATAATTCTCAATGATGCCATTGTGAATCATGGCCAGTCTTCCGCTTGCAGATAAATGGGGATGCGCATTCCTATCGCTCGGTTCTCCATGAGTAGCCCAGCGGGTATGCCCTATGCCAATAGATGCCTTTAGCGATTGTCCATCAAGAAAAGACTCCAACTCAGCAACCTTCCCCTGCTTTTTATAAAGATTCAAATCGCCATCAAGTAGGGCTACACCAGAACTGTCGTAACCACGGTATTCAAGTCGCTTTAATCCCTTCAGTATTATTGGGTAGGCTTCCTGGTGTCCGACATAAGCTACTATTCCACACATGCTTTAGGGGTTTGATTAGGTTGCGAAATTAATTCAGAGAGAACGGAATAGTAACCCCTAATGCAAGTAGTTTATTGCGTAAAATGTTAAAAATCAATAACTAAGAACAATCTTGATAAAAAATATTACTTAAGTAACCTATCTTTTTTAAAAATAATAGCAATAGAGCCGCCAGGACCTGCAAGCCAGACTTTTCCATCCCACGGTATTAAACCCATCACATGAAAAGGACTGTCAGAAAGGTGCTTCCAGGTCTTACCACCATCTTCAGAAAAATCAATCCCGGAAGTACCACAAGCAAACAGCTCCTGGTCATTGAGGTAAACAACATGACTTTTATAGCCTGCGGGAGGTATAACCGGACTATTGAATGTGAGC
>JBILSG010000201.1:0-4849 GCA_044372235.1 Chitinophagaceae bacterium | reverse complement strand
GAAAAATATGGCTGATGAATGTCAGCTCTCCGGGCAATCTTCGTCAATATTCCCGAACCAATCTTAAACTTTACACTTCTTCAGTTGTTATAGAAACGAACAAAGCATTAATTTCAGGGTATGATTGTTGTTTATTATATAGCTGTAGTTTTGGGTGTTTTTCTGTTGATGGAAGGTATTACCTGGTGTACACACCGGTGGGTAATGCATGGATTCCTGTGGTACCTGCACAAAGATCATCACGAAGTGGAACCGGGTTTTTTCGAAAAAAATGATGCTTTCTTCATCATTTTTGCCATACCCAGCTTCCTTTGTATCATGTTTGGCATGCAAACACCGGGTATGTGGTGGCTTCATGCTATTGGCTTTGGCATCATGGCTTATGGCTTTGCCTATTTTATCATTCATGATGTGATTATACACCAGCGGTTCAAATGGTTTTCCCGCAGCAACAATACCTATATCCGTGCTATTCGTTGGGCACACAAGATGCATCACAAACACCTCGGCAAACATGACGGGGAGAGTTTTGGTATGTTGTATGTACACAAAAAATACTGGGAGAAGGTTTTGCGAGACAAACAACTGATGAAAGGGAAGAAAGTTGCTTATGCGCCCGAGTCATGATTACATTTTTACGGGTGGTGGCCTGGCCGGACTCAGTCTGATCATGCATATACTCGAGGAACCTTCGTTAAACCAGAAGACCATCCTCCTGATTGATCAGGATGCCAAACAGCTCAATGACCGCACCTGGTGTTACTGGGAAGGCGGCAAAGGGTTCTTTGATCAAATCCTTTTTAGGAAATGGAACAAAGCCTGGTTTCATGCAACTGGTTACTCTGCCCTTAAAGAACTGGGCAGCTACAGTTATAAGATGATCAGGGGGATTGATTTCTACCGCCATTGCCACAGCATCATTGCATCATCAGGCAGGGTAGACGTAGTTCAGGCCACAGTTGATGGCATCACCCAAGATTCACGAGGAGTAAGTGTTCGGGCAGGTGACTTAACTTATTCTGGCTCATTACTATTCAACAGTATCCTATTCGCAGATAACCAAATTCATCCCAAAGCTTTTCCGCTACTTCAACACTTCAAGGGATGGGTGATTGAAACGGAAGATCCTATATTTGATCCAGAGAGTCCAACCCTGATGGACTTCCGGGTAGATCAGTCGCACGGCACCACGTTTGTGTACGTAATGCCATTTTCCCCCAAAAAGGCGTTGGTAGAGTATACACTTTTCACACCCACATTGTTGGATGAAGCGGGATATCGCAATGGACTTCAGAACTACCTGGAACAGTACCTTGGCTTAAGCCGTTACACTATTACGGAAGAGGAGTTTGGTGTTATTCCCATGACGGATCATCTTTTTTCGCCGGGGGTGGGAAGGATTGTTAACCTGGGTACTTCTGGCGGACAAACAAAGCCTTCCAGTGGATATACTTTCAGGTTTATTCAGAAACATTCAGCGGCAGTATTAAAAGCACTTGTGAATGATGAAAATCCAATTGTCAAAAGGCATTACCTGGATAAACGGTTTTTCTGGTACGACAAGGTTTTACTGCACATGCTCTATTTCAAAAAAATGCCTGGAGCCCGGATATTTCGGCTCCTCTTCAGTCGAAACCCGATACAACGCATTTTCAGATTCCTGGATAACGAAACAAAAATCCATGAGGAATTCATCCTGCTGAATACCTTGCCTCAGTGGCCTTTCATGAAGGCCGGCTGGAAGGAGTTGTTGAAGAAGTAAACTTATTTAATGTTACCGGAAAAGCTGGTTCCAGGTCTTGTCGCCCTTGCTTTTCAGGCTTGCCTCTCCTCCATTCCATTTGCCCATTGCACCAGTAGCCCCACTTCCGGAGAATAAGTACAATTTTCCTCCCGAAATTTTAAAAGATTCAGGATTGGGTTTTATTTTCTGTCCGGTTGATGCAAATTCGAATGCACACCAACCGCCATACTGAGGTTCATATTTTTGGTAATCTTTCATGAACGTTTTCCTGTTGGCATCAGATGCGAACCAATAATTGATTCCCATGACATTTAGTGAAAATTCCTTCTTTCCTTTTATTGCTTTTTTTTGTATCAAGTAGCCAACCGGATCATATCCCTGAAGGGCAATCATCCCTTTTTCCAGGTTGAAATTTTTTTGACGGGCACCAATCTGGGCTTGTGTGAATGAAAGGCATAACGTAAAAGCTGCCAGTGTAAAGAAATATTTCATAGTCGGTAATTTGATTTGCAAAATTAATAAACGAAAAAAAATCGTTTTTAGTTTATGAAGTCGGAAATGGAATTAAATTGACTATTGACGGTATTAATCAGATATTTGATGTCAATATCTCCTAGCCGGAAATTAACATGCAGTATACATCTATTCGGTCTTTACATTTTATATCCCAGTTCATCCGATGCTGTTTTGCCATGATTTTACCTGTTTCATTGTTGGCGCAGCAAACTACCGATCTCATTTTACAGCCAACAAAAAAGGTTGAAGTGGTTTTCTCTTCAGCGAACGGACAAAAGCTACTGGATCGACAGCAGGTGAATATTTCAGTAGCTCCTTTGGCGAAAGTTCTTCCCGTAATCAGGGTTGATACCACGAAAGTATTTCAAACCATTGATGGATTCGGCTTTACACTCACTGAAGCCAGTGCTTTTCTCATAAACCGTATGCCGCAAGCACCCCGCGAAAAGCTCCTCCGGGAATTGTTTGGAACTGGTGCTGATGCTGCGTCAATCAGTTATCTGCGGATCGGAATGGGTGCCACAGATCTCAGCACAAAGGTATACAGCTATGATGATTTGTTGCCAGGTGAAACCGATCCGCAACTCAGGAGGTTTTCACTGGCACAGGATACGGTTGATATGATTCCCCTGCTCCAGGCAATTTTGCAGATCAATCCGAAAATCAGCATCATGGCCACACCATGGAGTCCGCCTGCGTGGATGAAAGACAACAATTCAACCATTGGTGGCAGGCTTCTCAGTAAATATTACCCTGTCTATGCCCGCTATTTTGTGGAGTACATCAGGCAGATGAAAAGTGAGGGTATAAGGATTGATGCGGTTACCATACAGAATGAACCGCAAAATGCCCACAACAATCCAAGTCTGAAGATGGAAGCAGCCGAACAGGCAGCCTTCATCAGAGACCACCTGGGGCCTGCTTTTCGTCACAACGGCATCACAACAAAAATCATCATCTGGGATCATAACTGCGATATGCCTGAATTTCCCCTTTCGGTGCTTGCTGACGAGAAAGCCAATCCATACATTGATGGGTCAGCTTTTCACCTGTATGGCGGACAACCAGAAGCGATGTCAAAGGTTAGGGACGCCTATCCTGATAAACACATTTATTTCACTGAGCAGTGGACAGGCAGCAAGGGTGATTTTGGTGGAGATCTCCTATGGCATTTTAAAAATGTGTTGATAGGATCACTCCGCAACTGGAGCAGAACTGTGCTCGAATGGAATCTGGCGAACGATGCCGGATTTGGTCCGCATACCCCCGGAGGTTGCAGTGAATGCAAAGGAGCATTAACCATTGATGGAGTTGCCATTCAAAAAAATGTATCGTATTTCATCATCGCACATGCTTCAAAGTTCATTCCTCCCGGATCGATTCGCATTGCAAGCTCGGAAGTGACGGGTATCCCTTCAGTAGCCTTCAAAACACCTGATGGTAAAATTGTATTATTGCTGATGAATGATTCTGGTAAAACACAAAAAGTGGGCATTGAAGTTGCAGAACAGCAAGTACAACTTGAACTCCAGTCCGGATGTGTAGCCACGATAATTTTTAATCCATGAAAAAAAGATTGTACGCAACAAATTTTCTGCTTTATGCACTGCTGCCTATTGTGCTATGCTGTCAGAAAAAGGAAAATCCTGTTGAAGCCACACCTGAGAACCTGCAGCTCCAAAGTATGGAAATTGATGGTAACCTGGTTGCGGAATCCATTACCAGAAACGTTAATCGATCACCAGCCATTCAAGTGCGGTTCAATGCGCCATTGAAAAAAACCAGTGTTGAGGGCGCCGTGGTTTTGAATCAGGGTGCTGCCCTGCGTATTCCCATCGCTTTCAGTTGGCTGCAAAATGATTCCATACTGGTTATCAGACCGGAACAGCCCCTGCCAGGATTATCACGCTTTCAACTCAGCATTGGTTCAGCTATCGAAGCCCAAAGCGGTAACAAGTTGAATGAGGTTTACAACCTGGTCTTCCACACCGGCATAGATTCGTCAGACAAGTTCAGCATCCTCTCGGATGAGCTGTTGTTGGACACTATACAACGCAGGACATTTGCCTATTTCTGGGAGTTTGGGCATCCTGTTTCCGGACTCATACGAGAAAGAAATACCTCAGGAGATTTAGTAACTTCTGGAGGGAGCGGGTTTGGACTGATGACCATTCCTGTTGCTGTAGAAAGGAAATTCATTACCCGTAATGATGCACTTGAGCGGGTCAAAAAAACAGTTGGATTCCTGAAAAATTCGGCCCAGACTTTTCATGGAGCTTTTCCGCACTGGCTCAATGGTAAAACAGGTACTGTCATCCCGTTTAGTGCCAAAGACAATGGTGCTGATCTTGTAGAAACTTCTTATCTCATGGCTGGCTTGCTGACAGTCAGGGCTTATTTTTCGGGTTCAACAGTTGATGAAATTAACCTCCGTAAAGATATAACCACCATCTGGGAAGCCGTTGAATGGTCGTGGTTCAGGAAGTCGGGTGAAAACGTACTCTACTGGCACTGGAGTCCCAATTTCGGGTGGGACATGAACATGAAGATCCAGGGCTGGAATGAATGCCTGATTACCTATGTTTTAGC
>JBILSG010000200.1:0-4891 GCA_044372235.1 Chitinophagaceae bacterium | reverse complement strand
GTAAGCGGAGCAGAAGGGTATGTTACATCAACAGTCCATATTGAGCCATTGCTGAAGTTCTCTTTCTGTGGAAAAAGGATTTCGTCGTTTTCTCCCCTGACCAGTTTGTGGGCGGCAAGTGATTGTCTGTAAGCTGCAACACAGAGTTCTGCATATTCTTTTCCACCAGCCTTAAATGCCTCTTCATAAAGTGCCTTGTCAAACTGCTCACATTTTACGCGAATATTTTCTTGTTCAGCAGCAGCTACTTTCAAAAGATTAGCCATGTTGCCATGAATTTTTTTCCACCAGGGGTCAAGGTTTCCCCCAAAATATTGAATGGATTTGATGTCGTCGTAGGCAAGCATCAGGGTAGCCCTTGGGCTCCATATTTTTTGGGCTTCAAGTTTGTAGTATCCAGACATGAAATCAGCCTTGTCATTTCCAAAGGCGCTTAACTCACCAGTTGAAGCATACCTCAGGATAGCTGAAGTATTGGTTGGTGCTACATGGAATTTATTGTCAGCACTGGCGAGATATGCATATCCCCAGTCAATTCTAACATCGTCTCCTTTTTTGCCTAAAATCGCTTGGTTCGGTATTCCCGCTTTTAGTATGGTGTTTTCTTTCTGGTTTATGTTGGTGATGTTAACCTGCTGGTTTTTATTGTTGGTGGAAATTTGAGTATGCACATTGAAGTGGATGGCAACATCATGTTTTTTATCATCGAGGCTTCTTGCACGGAAGCTGATGTAGCTCAAAGGTCTTGACAGCAGGTCCAGGTCTGTTGCCAGCAGGGGCGACAAAAAATCCAATGCAATTTCAACGGGTCCGCAGGCGAACCTATATTGTGTCTGGGTTGCAGTTACGTTAACTGATAACTGATTTGCCAGTTCAATTTTTTTGGGATTTTCCTGTTTACCTAATCCCGCATCAAGCCATGCGTTTCCTCTTGGATTGGTGCAGTGTATGGCAATAAGGTTATTTTCTTTTTTCAGTGATTGTTTTATTGCATCAGACAGGGGATATTCCTTAATCTCCTTCAGGTGACAGTTTGCGCAGGCATAGGCGGGTATGCCGTTGATGTAAACTTCAACATCATCATCGTGCCTGAGTAAAAGCATGAGCTGGTCTATATTGAGCTCATTGAGGTTGAATGTTCTTCGCATCCAGATTTCCTTACTGTTCCAGGGAGTTTGGAAATCATCATCCCATCCTTTTCCAAAAGGCAGTTTACCTGTTTTCCAAGCAGCTGCAGCAAAGTCCTGCTTCATCCAGTTTTCATCAGGTTTTGTTTCTGTATATATACATGCTGCCGGTACAGTTTCACCCGGGGGTAAAATAATGGTAGTGGGCATCTGCAGTTTACCTATTATCTGAAAGGGTTTACCATCTATTGTGGCCAATCCGATCAGCGCATGATCTGTGCCAGTCCAATGCCGGGTTGTTCCTTCATTCAATTTATCTTTGAAAGACCAAATGCTGAAATAGGGATCATGGGTGATAAGGGGATAAGCGGGCATCCTGGATACTTGTGCACTGCTGTTAAGGCAAAAAAATATTAGCAATAAGCTGCATATAGACTTATTCATATGGTTGTTTAAGGGATACTGAAGTTAAGCTTTCACAATGAAAAAAAAGCTCAGCAACACAATCTGGATTACTTTTGGGAAATGAATACCCTTGTATGTCAGACACCCGGTCACTTTGAGTACAAACAAACAGCTCTGCCTGAAGTAAAGCCAGGATATTCTCTTGTCAGGGTTCGTCAGGTTGGTGTTTGTGGCACTGATTTGCATGCATTTGACGGCACTCAGCCTTTCTTTACCTATCCCCGTATACTTGGTCATGAAATTGCAGCTGAGTATGTAGCGGGTGATGCAATCGGTTTCAGCGCAGGCGACAGGCTCACGGTCATACCGTATTATCATTGCGGAACCTGTATCGCCTGCAGGCAGGGCAAGACAAACTGCTGCGCATCACTTAAAGTTACTGGCGTGCACGTTGATGGGGCTATGACCAGTCACCTGTTAGTGCCAAGTTATACCCTGGTTCAAGGAGAAGGGTTGAATGATGATCAGCTTGCGCTTGTGGAGCCCCTTGCAATCGGGGCACATGCTGTTGAAAGGTCTGGTATGCACTCTGGCGACTGGGTTCTTATCGCTGGGGCTGGTCCCATTGGTTTGGGTTTAATACAATTTGCGCGCCTGAAAGGCGCGCGTATCATTGTTGCAGACACTCAGGAGCACAGGTTGGATTTTTGCAGAAAAATTTTGAACGTAGAACATGTTATAAACCCATCAAAGGTGGATGTTGCTGAAACTTTGCGCATCATAACGGATGGGGAAATGCCTTCAATAGTAATTGACGCAACAGGCAACCTCAATGCCATCAACCAGTCTTTTCGTTATATGGCTCATGCTGGTACTTATGTATTGGTCGGATTGCAACTGGGGGAGATTTCATTCAGTCATCCTGAGTTTCACAAGCGTGAAGGCACTTTGATGAGCAGCAGAAATGCAACACGTGGGGATTTTAAAAGGGTTATGCAGGCTATTCAGCTGGGGCAGATTAATCCCTTGCCAATGATCACCCATCGGCTTTCTTTTGGATTGGCTGCTGAGCGGTTTAACCTTTTGGTACAGTCTGATCAAAAAGTAGTAAAGGCGATGATCCACCTCTTGTAAAAACAATGAATGAAAGATAAATCGGAACAACTTATTCACTTGAAATTGATTGCTGTAGCCATTATGTGGGGCGGTACTTTTATTGCCACTAAAATGGCCTCAGCAGTATTCGGCACATTTACCGGTGCAGCTCTGCGTTATGTTTTTGCCCTGGTGCTCATGATTCCGATGCTTTATTTGCAAAACAAACAGGCATTCCGCATCAGCAGAAAGCAATTTTTTCAACTGCTTATCCTTGGGTTCTCTGGTATTTTTGCTTACAGTTTTTTCTTTTTTACTGGTTTGAAGCACGTGAAAGCCAGCCATGGAGCGTTGATTGTGGCATTGAATCCTGTGATGGTGATGGTTTTGTCTGCCGCTATAAACAGAGAGCGCATCCGGCCGATGCGTCTTGTTGGCATTTTGCTTTCGTTAAGTGGCACAGCCCTTGTGATTTCAAGAGGAAATCCTGCTGATCTCTTTACCATGTTTGGATGGGGTGATGCCCTGATGCTGGGTTGTCCGGTTTCCTGGGCGGTATATACTTATTTTGCCAAAGATGCATTGAAGTTGTCAACACCTTTGCAAGCCTCAACCTGGGCAATCATACTGGGGCTCGTGCTTATATCATGCTTTATTCCAACTGAAACATATCCATCACAGGTCAGTTTGGATATATGGCTTGCTCTTGCTTACCTGGGCATATGCGGTTCATTCCTGGGTTTTGTTTGGTACTATCAGGGCATAAGCAAAATTGGTCCTGTCAGAACCGCGGCCTACAATAACCTCATCCCCGTTTTTGCCATGCTACTTTCAGTTATTATGCTCGGGGAATCAATTGCGCTGTATACACTTTATGGTTCCTTGCTGGTTATCGGAGGTGTTTATCTCGTTAACCGTTACTGAATGTTGATTCTTCCGGGATATTGCTGCAATGCAACCTCAAGACAGTCCATGGCCTGTGTAATATCTTCATTGTTGATGACATAAGCCAGTCTGACTTCCTGTTTGCCCAATCCAGGTGTAGCATAAAATCCGCTTGCAGGTGCCAGCATGACTGTCTGGTTGTTCAATGAAAAAGATTCAAGCAACCACTGACAAAAGAGATCTGCGTCGTCTACGGGAAGTTTGGCCATGGCGTAGAATGCGCCACCCGGGTTTGGACAAAACACTCCCGGAATGGCATTTAGTCTTGCTACCAACAGGTCACGCCTAGACAGGTAAGCAGCCTTGGGGGCATCAAAGTAATTATCTGGCAGGTCCAGTGCTGCCTCGCCGAGGATTTGAGCCAGTCCTGGCGGACTGAGCCTGGCTTGCGCGAATTTCATGGCAGCATCAAAAATTGCCTTGTTTCTTGTAACGAATGCACCAATTCTGGCACCACAGGCGGCATAGCGTTTTGAAATTGTATCCATCAGGATAACCTGTTCCGGAATTTTTTTCAGCTGCATGGCACTGTAACAGGGAGCGCCGTAGCTGAATTCTCTGTAAGCTTCGTCTGAAAAAAGGAATAAATTATGCCTGAGGCAAATATCTTCCAGCTTTTCCAGTTCCTCCCTGCTGTATACATACCCTGTTGGATTATTGGGGTTACATATCAGGATGGCTTTTGTTTTGGTTGTTATCACCGCTTCAAACTGATCAACTGGAGGCAGCTCAAATGCTTTTTCAATACTGGAAGTTACCGGAATTACTGTTACTCCTGCCATGACTGCAAAACCATTGTAATTGGCATAGAATGGTTCAGGTATGATGATTTCATCTCCGGGGTCAAGACAGGCCATGAATGCAAATACAATGGCTTCGCTACCACCGGCTGTGATCATGATGTTTCCTGCCTCAACAGCAATGTTGTTTTTGGCATAATAGTGCACAAGTTTTTCCCTGTAGCTGAGGTTGCCTGCACTGTGACTGTAGGCTAAAACACTTATTGGTGTATTTTTTACAGCATCCAGGGCAGCTGGAGGTGTTTCAATATCGGGCTGTCCTATGTTGAGGTGATGTACATTAATTCCTCTTTTTTTTGCTTCATCTGCAAAAGGGACCAGTTTTCTTATGGGTGATGCAGGCATATGTGCACCCCTGTGCGAAGGTTTTAACATACTGCAAAGTTAGCTAAATTGGTAGCATCCAAAACAATATGTAATTTCGGATAGCGTTAAATGATTGTCATGAAGCTGAACAGGGTTCTACAGGTTGTATTTTTCTTTTTACCGGTTTTTACCCTGGCTCAGGTTCAAACCAGT
>JBILSG010000199.1:0-4901 GCA_044372235.1 Chitinophagaceae bacterium | reverse complement strand
GGCGCGATGTCTTTGTAGCGGATGGGCCAATCCACGCCATGGCCGTCTTTCAGGTTGGCGCCAAAGTCGATGTCGTTCCAACGCACTGAAATCCTTCCCCAGAGTAATGATCTTCCACCAAAAACATCCGCACGCACCCAATCGTAGCGTTGTTTTTCTTCATAGGGATGGTCGATGTCGCGGACGTAGTATTGTTTGTTGTCTTCGCCAATGGAGTAATGACGAGATTGTACGTAATAGATTTTTTTCTCCTCTTCCGTAAGCCTGTTGCGGTGCTGGAGTTCCCAGGGGTCTTTGGTGGCGTGGGTATAGTCTTTGATGTGTTCCACCATGGTACCCCGTTCCAGGACAATAGTTTTCAGTCCCCTTTCACAGAGTTCTTTTGCTGCCCAACCGCCCGAAATACCCGAGCCGATGACAATGGCGTCGAAATGATAGTTCTCCTTCATCACAAAAAAAACGGCCGAAACAGGTCTGACCTGCATCGACCGGTTAAAGCATTGGTTAGTATTACAGGTTTCCTTTCTTCAATTCACTCACGGCGAAGTCCACCGCACGGGCGGTCAATGCCATGTAGGTCAGTGAAGGGTTTACGCAGGAAGCTGAGGCCATGCTGGCGCCATCGGTGATGAAGACGTTTTTGGCATCCCAAACCTGGTTGTTTTTGTTCAACACAGAATTTTTGGCATCGGTACCCATGCGGGCGGTACCCATTTCGTGGATACCCCTACCAGGAGTGCCGTCGCCATCTTTTCCGGTAACATTTTTAACACCAGCGGCTTCCAGCATTTCGATGCCATCGGCCAACATATCCTTGCGCATTTTCAGCTCATTGTCTTTCAGTTCGCAGTCGATCGCCAGCACGTTGAGACCCCATTTGTCCTTCTTCTCCTTGTCGAGTGTAACCTTATTCTCATGGTAGGGAAGAATTTCTCCGAATCCGCCCATGCCCACCTGCCAGGATCCCGGTTCGGTGAGTGATTCCTTCAGTTCTGCACCGATATTGAATTCCGCTACATTGCGGCTCCAGTTTTCGCGGTTGCCTTGACCCTGGTAGCCAAAGCCACGCAGGTAATCACGTTTGTCGCCGTTCACATTGCGGAAGCGAGGGATATAGAAGCCGTTTGGCCTGCGGCCGAAGTAGTATTTGTCGTCGTAGCCTTCCACTTTACCGGATACCCGTACACCCAGGTGGTGGTCCATCAGGTTGTGACCTAGCTGACCGCTCGTGCTACCCAGTCCTTCAGGGAACACATCCGTAGCCGAGTTCATCAGGATCCAGGTACTGTTGAGGGTAGAGGCGTTGAGGAAGACGATTTTTGCTTTGTATTCGTAGGTTTGGTTTGTTTCAGCGTCAAGAACTTCCACACCGGTAGCCCGTTGTGTGTCTTTGTCGTACAGCACTTTCGTGACAATCGAAAAAGGCCTCAGTGTCAGGTTGCCTGTTTTCATGGCAGCCGGCAGTGTGGAAGATTGCGTGCTGAAGTAGGCACCGAATGGGCAGCCCAGGGAGCATTTGTTCCGGAACTGGCAGTTTGTTCTGCCTGGCAGCGGTTTGGTGATATTGGCTGTGCGACCTATGATCAGGTGACGCAGACCCTTATAATGTTCTTTGATTCGGGCTGCTACGTCCTTTTCAACGCAGGTCAGGTCCATTGCCGGCAGGAATTGTCCGTCAGGAAGCACTTCCAGTCCCTCTTTGGAACCACTGATGCCCGCGAAGGTTTCAACATAGTCGTACCAGGGAGCAATGTCTTTGTAACGGATCGGCCAGTCTGTACCAATACCTTCCTTGGCATTTGCTTCAAAGTCGATATCGCTCCAGCGGTAGCTTTGACGGCCCCACATCAGTGAGCGGCCACCCACGTGGTAGCCCCGGAACCAGTCGAAACGCTTGACTTCCGTATAGGGACATTCCCAATCTTTCACCCAGTAGTTCAGGTTTGTTTCGCTGAGCGGGTAGTCCCGCTTTAGCACCGGATATTTTTCGATCATTTCCTGCGTGCGCCCGCCGCGGTGTGGGAATTCCCAGGGGTCTTTGGTGGCGTTGACGTAGTCTTTCACGTGTTCGATGTTCTCACCCCTTTCCAGCATGATCACTTTCAGGCCTTTTTCGGTAAGTTCCTTGGCGGCCCAGCCTCCGCTGATCCCCGAACCCACTACGATGGCGTCAAAAACATTTGCTTCCGGCATAATGAAGATTTATGGTAACGAATTTAATGAAATATGGAATACGGGGAAAGTTTTGGTGAGGGAGGGAGAAAAAAATCTGAATGTGTTAGAAAAGGCAAGGGAATTCGGATTTTATTAATTTGGCATAATCTAAAAGACAGATATGACTTTGATCAAAGTCTTTGTCAATTATCTAATTATATTTTTTTCAAGGATATTTCGATGAAGGTATATAGGGAAGAAATTGGGAATATTTCAAAACGACCAATTGGAACAAAAAAAATAAGTTGTTTGATTTGGGCATTTTTAGCTAATGAGAACTTTCTCCTTTTATCGCCAACTTATTTTAGGACGAGGCAAATATTGATATAATTAAATCCACTTACTCCTCTTTTCATTTTGAAAACAAAAATGGTGGAGATTTATATATACATATCCAGCCTTTGTTATCGTGACAAGTGATAAAAAAGAATTTGCAGTTGTCGATATTAAGGATTTTCAAATGAAATTCTCACAACAAAGTTTTTTAGAAGAACAAAAAATTCCTTCTGACACAACTATTATTGACAAGACTTGGGCAAAAGTTAATAAGAATGGTACACCTGACAAACGATTTGCAAATAATTATGAGATACCTATCGTGAAATATGGCGAATTAGAAATTAAAACTAATTCGGGCTTGAATGAATCATATGCCTTTAGCAGTTTCGAAAAATCAGAAGATTTTGCAAAGAAATTTACAGAATATCAAAACTCAATATAGCAGGTTAACAATATCGTAAGCCTCCAACAAATACCATATTGTTGTGGTTAGTTGGATTTGATTTCTTTGTGAAAAGAGGTTTTATGGCTTCAGATTCATCATTGGAACAGATCAAAAAATTGATTCGCAGTTGGGAGTTAAGCGGTTTGACTTCAATCAGTTCTAATCAAACCTAACGCTGTCTTCAAAATTAATCGCTCGATAGACACTTTGATCTGCATACCTTTGGTATGATATCATTTTAAACCCATGTCATCCCCAAGAGAAGTATGAGTAATAATGGGCTACATCTCAGCATAGTTCCTCAAGACCTGATGAACCAATATTTGTTGGGATTTGATGACAGTAATCAAGCCCAGTTTGAAACATTGGTAGATAGTCCACTCAGTAAAGACAGTTTCAGTTTCTATACCTCAGTATCTGCAGTGTTTTCCTCAAAGATTGAAGGTGAAGACATTGAATTGGATTCGTTTATCAAACATAAACGATTGGGTGTCAATTATCAGCCTGACTATACACGTAAAACGGATGATCTCTACGCAGCCTATGCATTTGCGCATCAAAACCGATTGAATCGGTCCAACCTTGATCGGGCCCATTTGCAACTGACAAGTCATATTCTTCATCCCTCAAAGCAGGGAAAAATCAGGTCTGGTAATATGTTTGTCATTACCCCGGATGGTAAAATTGATTATGTTGCGGCTACTCCGGAAAGCGTTGGGGATGAAATGAAGAAATTTTATCATGATTTGAAGCTATTGCTTTCATCGCAACTGTCTTTTAGTGAGGTCTTTTATTTTGCTTCCATGCTGCATTTGGTTTTGGTTAAAATTCATCCTTATGAAGATGGCAATGGAAGAATATCCAGACTACTGGAAAAATGGTTTTTGGCGGAAAAGTTGGGCTCAAAAGCTTGGTTTATCCAATCAGAAAGGAATTATTATCAAAACCACAGTCAGTATTATCATAATATTCGTCTGTTGGGAATGGAATATGATCATTTGGATTATTCCAAGGCTTTACCTTTTCTGAATATGTTGCCGAATTCTCTGATTGGGTTTGACGTTTGAATCAATCAGACAGTCAATCCAATTTATTTCAGGGTGCTTGGATTTGCATTCTTCGGGTAATCTGGAAGCGGCTTCTCCTATTATTTCGAAGTTTCGTGTTACGGCATCGACAGTTTTCTGATCAGCAGTAAAATCTTCAAATGTCAAATATCTTGTATAAGTTAGGATTTTATTGGCGGCCTCGAGAATATCCTAAATCAGCAATTGGATATCTCTCTTAGTCATAGAAAGTTTCAGTCTTGATGACGGATAAGTATTTCGGCCAAAAACGCTCAATATTCCCTGCCATTTTTGTCCAAAAGTTCAAATGCCTCTTTCCAAGTAGGGATGGTATCTGATTCGTATCCGTATGTTTTGCCAGTGGCAATCTTGTGGAAGGATTTCATCGCCAAAACCTGAAGAAACCCATCAAACCCTTGGGTTTGAGTCCTGTGATCGAAATGTGCATTTATGTGTTTTTGTAAACTAGTAATTGTACCACGTTAATTTAACACCAAATATTAAAAATACATGGATAAAATTTTAGGGTTGCAGCCTTACAACGTTACAATTATATCTTCTTGCATATAAATATGACTCGAAATCAGCCGGATGTATTCCGTATACCACACATCATCCTTTACATAAACCTCCCTGGTGTCTTTGATGTCATACAATCCACCTGATCTTTTCCAATCGGTATGGGAATTGTTGACCTGCACTTCAAAACCCTTGTCTGGAAATCCCTTTTCCTGAAAAGCGGTATGGAAATATATGCCGGAATTGGAACCCGGTTTGGTCATGACCAATGCCTTGAATTCGAAATTTGTAAAGTCATGATTCATCACCGAACCGTCATAGTAAAGATGGGAGCGGACGCCTGCAACCTTGATGCTGCCGTCTTCAATGGTGAAGGT
>JBILSG010000198.1:0-4915 GCA_044372235.1 Chitinophagaceae bacterium | reverse complement strand
GCAACTTACTTTTTAAGCGTTCAGCCATGCAACCTAAAACACCTACCAGCATATCCGGCTTTGACTGCTTTATTTTTTTAAATTCAGTCAGGCGCTTCCGAACTGTTTGTTCCGCTTTTTCTCGTATAGAGCAGGTATTTAAAAAAATAAGGTCTGCCTCATCAATATTTCTGGTTGCCCCAAAACCACTGTTATTGAGAATCGATGCAACAATTTCACTGTCGCTGAAATTCATCTGGCAACCATAACTCTCAATATAAAATCTCCTGGCGTACCCATTATCCTCACTCAAGATGCCCTGACCATAGGCTTCACCCTGCCTTGATTCATCTATCACTTTATTTCCGTTATCTAACATGCTGCAAAATTAATGAAAAGGTAATGCGTGACAAATTGTCATTCCTTATTTTTATTATTTAGTCTTTTTCCCAGCCAGGAATCTGCTACTGGTATCAGCCATTTATTCATAAAAGCTGAGATATCCTGAATGGAATTGTCAAAAAACAAGGTTGACTCATTAATATATCCATTCTGAAAAGCATAATTTACCTGTGAAAGAGGTAACAATTCTATTTTGTCTTTAACAATAAAAGCCAGATTTGTTCTGTCAAAAAGGGATACACTGTATGTTTGCTCAATTTTCTTGACAAACCTTACGGAGCTGTCAGTGCTGCATCCACTTACCGTTGTCTCAGCTTCGTCTGCCATCAGGATGATGAAATAACCAAAGAATAGAAAACAGGATGCATTAACCCTTGTCCCGTGTGAGAGCCAGCTTTCACTAAACTCCTTTAATTCTTCTTCTAGCTGCAACGCCTCACTCAGTGTAAAAAGTCTACTCGATTGATAGATCCAAACCCTGGTTTTTTTACTGAGATTTTCAGGTATAATATGCTGATAATCAAGTTTCATGTAGATGAATATTGAAGTATTAATTCAGTTGTGTACAAAACCTGGTATTTGCTGTTTTTTATTATTGTATCAACAAGAAAACAGTTAAAGCCGTGTTTAGTTGGCGAAGATACGACAGAAGGTTTTCATTTTTCATGCTGAAAAAGACAGTCGATAACCTGCTTATAGCTGTTATACATTAGATTTTCGAAATATCGCTTAGTAATACAGGGGATGAAATTTAAATCTTCCATCATTCCTGATTTCAAATGAAGGTGCCGGAATCTTGAGTACATTAAAAAGGGAAAACAGAGTTGCAATCTTTTTGTTTTTCACTTTAATCTTGGTCAGGTCAATATCTAATGAAAGGTGGAATCGTCTGATTCTTTTTATATCAAATCTGGTTACCAGGTTTCCATTGCCATCATACCATTTGTTTTCATAGCCACCAAGCATTGTTTTTGCACCATAACCAGCTGCTAAATTTAGCCAGGAGGGAACATTTGAATTTGGGAAGAATGATTTGATATTCGCAGAAAGCCAGTAAGTTTGTCCATTGTAATCCTTTAAAACCTTCTCAACAGAACCATCCCCGAATAAATCATCTGCTCTGTTACCAAGGTTTCCATATCTGACAGGCATATAAGATAATTTCATCTGAATGCGCTGTTCTTTCCATTCTAATTCCTGAAATGCAAATAACCCAGCACCTGCGGCATTAGCCAGAACATCATACCCGCTGAATCCCCATTTGTCTGAATACCCATCCAGGATTTCAATTACACTCAAATAAGCCATTCCAGAAAGGCTTCCAATTAAAACTGATTGTCGATGACCTGTTCCGGCCCATTCCCAAATTTTGGTGGTATGTTGACTTATTTGATAAGTGGACCAGGAATGACCAATTTTGTCCATTTGAAGCCATTCTTTGCTGTCGTCATATAAATGAAAAGGAGATTTGGGATAATTGGCATACCAGGCTTTATTTAGTGCCAAGAAAGAACCTGCCCAGAGCGATGCCTGAACACTTCCCAAAACCCATTTCCTCTTTTTGAAGGAACTATCTCCGCTCACATCGAGTTTTTGTGGAAACTGGGCATGAAGCTGATTAAAACATACAGTTAGTATGATAAGCAATACTTTTTTCACTTGTACAAAGATATTCAAAGCAATGTAAGCCGCAATTCCATATCTCTTTATTAAGTTTGTATAAATAAGTATATATGGAACACTTCATTCAGGAAAGGGTGCAAGCCTGGTTAAACGGAAGTTATGACAGTGATACCAAGGATGCAATTGTAAAGATGCAAACTGATAACATTGTTGAGCTTACAGATTCGTTCTATAAAAACTTGGAATTTGGCACAGGCGGTTTACGCGGAATAATGGGAGTTGGAACCAACAGAATAAACAAGTATACAATTGGAATGGCTACACAGGGTTTTGCCAATTACCTTATACAGACTTTTCCAGATGAACAATTGCGGGTTGCCATAGCGCATGATAGCAGAAATAACAGCAGAACATTTGCGGAAATAACTGCAAATGTCATGGCTGCTAATGGCATCCAGGTTTATTTCTTTTCTTCACTCAGACCAACACCTGAGCTTTCATATACAATTAGACAATTACATTGTCATGGCGGGGTTGTATGCACTGCTTCACATAATCCAAAAGAATACAATGGGTACAAAGCCTATTTTAATGATGGGGGACAGCTTGTTCCGCCACATGACAAAAATGTAATTGCGGAAGTAGAAAAAATTCTGCTTGTTGAAGATGTCAAGTGGAATGGAGGAGAGCAAAATATTCACCTCATAGATGATAAGCTGGATAAACAATATATAGAGATGGTGAAAAGCCTGAGTGTATATCCAGATATTATTTCTAGTCAAAAAAATCTTAAAATCGTCTATACGCCAATACACGGAACAGGGATAGTATTGGTTCCAAAAGTACTTCAGGCATTTGGGTTTGAAAATGTTCACATTGTAGATGAACAATCAGTTCCGGATGGAAATTTCCCAACTGTAGTCTATCCCAATCCCGAAGAAGCAGAAGCGATGAGTATAGGACTCAAGAAAGCCGAAGAACTTGATGCAGATATACTTTTGGGAACAGATCCTGACGCAGACAGGGTAGGAGTGGGCGTAAAAGATAATCATGGTAAATGGGTATTGCTCAATGGGAACCAGACTGCGGTTCTGGCGTTCAATTATATGATAGAAGCAAGAAAAGAAAAAGGAATCGCTCAGGAAAACGATATGGTAGTTAAAACGATTGTTACTACCGACCTGATTGACATCATAGCCGCCCATAGCAATATCAAGTGTTACAACGTATTGACAGGATTTAAATGGATTGCAGAATTAATCAAAGAAAAAGAATCCAATGAAAATTATATCATTGGAGGTGAAGAATCTTATGGATTGATGATTGGCAGTCAGCTTCGTGATAAGGATGCTGTTAGTGCAGTTGCCTTGTTATGTGAAATGGCTGCCTATGAGAAGAACAAAGGTCAGTCACTGTTCTCCAAGCTTATTGATTTGTATAGTCAGCATGGATTATTCAGAGAACACCTCATTTCCATCACAAAAAAGGGAATGGATGGTCAGCAACAAATTGCTGAAATGATGGAACGTTATCGCACAAATCCTCCATCTGTTCTCGGTGGTGTTGCTGTAACTTCTTTACTGGACTATGAGAAAAGAGTGGCACGGGATTTAACAAACGGACAAATCTGTGCCATCGAACTACCCAAAAGTAATGTTTTGCAGTTTATACTTGCAGATGGAAGTAAAGTAAGTGCCAGACCTTCAGGAACTGAACCTAAAATAAAGTTTTACTTCAGTGTACAAGGTAAACTTTCTGATCGTGCAGATTTTGATCTGGCTTATGAAGCGTTGGGCCAAAAAATCAATCATATCATCGCTGATCTGGGGTTAAATTGATTTATTAGAAGTAAAAAGTACATGCGTAATTTTGAAGACAGCTACCTGCATAAGGGGCTAAGAAAGAAATTGGTGGATCAGATCAGGGACAAAGGAATAACTGATGAGTTTGTTTTGCAAGCTATAAATAATGTTCCCAGACATTATTTTCTGGACTCGGCTTTCGAGCGCCATGCATACGAGGACCGGGCATTCCCTATTGGAGAAGACCAAACAATTTCTCAACCCTATACTGTGGCATACCAAACACAGTTACTTCAGGTTAAACCATTTGAAAAAGTACTTGAAGTGGGAACAGGCAGTGCATATCAGGCCAGTGTTTTGGTTGAGATGAAAGCCAGAGTTTATACTATTGAAAGGCAAAAAAAATTATTTGAAGAGAAAAAAACCTTCAAATATCTCAGTAAGTATCCCGCTTTGTTGCGCTTTTATGGAGATGGCTTTGAGGGACTTCCAACATATGCACCATTTGATAAAATAATTATTACAGCGGCAGCACCATTTATTCCGGAAAAACTGATTAAACAGTTAAAAATAGGTGGATTAATGGTTTTACCTCTAAATGAAGGTGATATACAAATCATGTATAGAATTACAAGGGTAGATGAATTTAGAACAAAAGAAGAGCGTTTTGATGCATTTTCATTTGTGCCAATGCTCTCAGGAAAAAATGGATAAAAAAAAGCCGCTTTTTAAAAAGCGGCTTTTTTAAGGTCATTGCTGCATTTGCATTCCCTCATTCATACCATCCTGACCACTTCTCGTATTTTTTCGTTTGAAAAGTGAAGCATCTACTTTTCCAAATCTATAATTAAAGTTCAACCTGAATACCTGCCAGTCTCTTCTCCTGGAGTTAGATTGCGTAAAGAAATTAGATTCCGAATAAGATCCATATATTTTAGTCTTGAAAATATCATTCATACTCAAAGTCAGTGATCCTCTTTTCTCTTTCAGGAAATCTTTCCTAAGTGCAAATTCAAAACCATAATTGGGGTTCACATAGCCCTGAGCAGTGGTCTGCGTAAATCCGCCCCAGCCGCCACCGCCGCCCATTCCACCGCCTCCGCCACCTC
>JBILSG010000001.1:0-49871 GCA_044372235.1 Chitinophagaceae bacterium | reverse complement strand
ATGAACAGTTTACGCACCTTCAACTCTCTTTTATCGGAAAAATTAAAAGTCTCAATACAGGAAACCACCAGCGGGATATTCATTTGAAAAGTCCGGATTTTTTTGATGGAGATCATCACCCAGAAATAAGGTTCATTTCCAGCAAGTTAAACAGCATGGATCATGCAGGCAATTTCACGTTGCATGGCGACCTCACCATCAGGGATGTGACTGTAAATATTCCCGTTATTGTTGAATTCGGAGGAATTGCAAAAGATCCTGCAGGTGAAACAAAAGCTGGGTTCAGCATCAGTGCCAGTATCAACAGAAAAGATTTTGGCTTACATTGGAATACCGTGCTTGATGGAGGAGGTGTTCTGGTGAGTGACGAGGTTAAAATTACAGGTGAAATTGAACTGATCAGGGACAAGTGATAACAAATTAAAATTAGATGTCATATATAATTGCGTGAATAATATTGATGAAATTCGAATTTTACTCATTCAGGTAAACAAAATGATAAACGGCTTGTTAATGGCAATGTTTTTCATTAAATTTACCTCAGCGTAATGGAAATAAAATTTCACACGCTGTTGTTAGCCTTGTAAAAAATATTCATGCCTGCTATTCCAAATATCATCCTTGAAAACGGCTTTGAATCGATTGGTTTGTTGAGTACAATGTATATCAACAAATCCACTCAAGATTTTTTTGCAGGGTTATTTACACAGGCAGACAAACTTCAACTCGTAATACGCCTTTCGGAAGATGAATACATTTACATCTCTGTCAATGAGAAACTTGTTCTCGGATTATTTAAGGGTGAATACAGCTTATTAGAGCTTGTAAGGAATGCAACCAGGATAGACAGTATTCCCAATGATGAGCAAAGCAGTGAAAAAAGAACCAAGTATATATTTAAAATGTTCTACCGCACCGCACTTGGAAAGATCAAGACGATATCCAATGCTTTCTACTTGTGGAATGAATACAGTTATAGCAGGGAGCTGAAGAAGCATTTGGTTTGAGAATCTTTTTTTGAGCGGCAATCTTCCTTTCATCAGACAAAAATCAGGGAACTCTATTGGCTGAAGTTGTGAGAAACAACTGCAAAGAATGCTTTTTTGCACTGCCATTTCAGGAAAAGTCAGTTTTAAAAAGCAAATCCGCTTAAATTCGTTCAAACTTGGTATTGCAAACCTGAAATCACACCACCATGAACAAATTCACCACCCCAATCGTCATTGCCCTGACAGCCATCATTGCTTCCCTGATTCTTGTGGAAGGATACAAATACCGTTTCAAATCGGCCGAAGGGGTTTCTGTTGTTGGGATGGCACAAGTGGATTTCAGCAGCGACCTGATTGTTTGGGAAGGCAACTACAACAGGAAGTCAATGGACCTGAAGACAGCCTATGCCAGTATCAAACAAGACGAGTTGATGCTGAGGGAATACCTGAAAAAGAAAGGCATACCGGATTCTGCAATGATTTTCGGGGCAGTAAATCTGACCAAGGAATACAACACCAATTTTGGCAGCAATGGAGAGGTCTTATCCAACAGCTTTTCAGGATTTGCCCTGGCACAGAACTTCAAAGTGGAATCGAAAGATATTACGTTGGTGGAGCGCTTGTCGAGAGAAGTTACAGAACTGATTGAAAAAGGAATCGAGCTGAATTCATTTGCACCGCGCTATTACTATACCAGGCTGGCAGATCTTAAAATGGACCTATTATCGAAAGCCTCTGCTGATGCCAAACTCCGTGCTGAAGCCATTGCCAAAAGTGTGGACAGTGACCTTGGTAAAATGAAAAAAGCTGTCATGGGTGTTTTTCAGATTACAGGAAGAAATTCAACGGAAGAATATAGTTACGGGGGATCCTACAATACCAGTGAAAAAAACAAAACCGCATCCATTACCATCCGGATGGAGTATGGATTGGATTGAGCCCGGTGTTGAGTATAATTGTTTCAATTTTCCTTGCTATCGAGCATCCGCAACAGCAGGAAAACCAAAAGAAACAAACCCAGTGTGAGGAATGAGAGCAAAACCAGCCTCACCCAGAAAAGATCTGTCTGGCCTGGATAACTCTTCGACAATTTATTGAACAGGTTGCTCATGACTTTGTTTTTGACAAGTTACGGAAAACAGCTTTTTATTTCACTTTGATTCGCTCAAAAACAACCCCCTTGTTGTTTGTCAATTGCGTGTAATCTTCATTGAATTGCCAGCTGATTGATGAGGTGCTTTGGCTATAGGTCCCTTGGGCATTGAGGGCATCGATGGCGGTCCATTTTCCGTTCATGTCAAGGATTTTCGTAAAATTACCCGAGTCTGTTTGTCCGTTCATGGCATATGCCGCTGTTCTGAATACCAATCCATCAAAAGCAAGCGTGGTATAGAGCTGCGCTTCCTGATTGACTGATTCCCAAATATAACCATAGGAGGTACCGATTTCGGGAATCAGTTCGTTGTTTGCATCGATGGCTTCAATGCCGGTTTCTACTGTGGTGCTGCCTGTGCATTTCTCGGCGAGCTCATCCCATTTGCGATTCAATTCGGGGTTCTTGGAAAAATTGACCTTCTCCCAATTTTCAACCCCCAATTCAGCGCTGATGGCCTCACGACAGGCATCTGCATTTTCGTTGGACCAGGCAGAATTGCCGGGCTCTGTCAGACACCTGCAGAGGTCTATTGCGACTGCCTGTGCTGAATTTTCCTGAGATTCCGTAGCGGCCTCATTTAGGTCAGGTGATATTGGGCTTGGACTTAACTGACTGCTTTGTTTTTCTGTGGTGTCATTGCAGGCGGCTAACAGGATGATGAGCGTGATGGTGAGGAGTGGTTTCATTGGTTTTATTTTTTGGTGTTTGATTGATTTGTGAATTTTTGTGCCTCAAGGGTTGAGGGATGCTGTTCACCCAGTTTGGCTTTGAAAATCTGATAGGCTTTTTCAGCGTAGGTGTTGGAGGATACGATATCCCCTGTGGCAAGCAATAGCTGTGCATATTCCAGATAAGCTTCTGCTGTATCTACATGAAAATCTCCGCGGTTTTGCTGGAAAATCTTAATGGCCTTGCCGATTGCCTCCTGCGCCAAGTCATATGCCTGATTCAGGCGGTATCCTGTGGCAAGATTCATGTAAGCCAATGCCAATGATACATCCTTTTCAAGGCCTGAAGCCATCAGTCCATCAATTGATTGTCTGATCAAAAGCATGCCCTCGTTGATTGAGCCCATCAAAACCTTTACCAAACCCAGCCGCCGTTTCAGTTTGGCAGCATCACGGCTCCCTTCACCATAGGTGGATTCAATAATCAGTAATGAACTTGAATAATATTCATAGGCTTTATGCAACTGATTATTCTTTTGATGGACCTCTCCTATTCTGACCTTGGACCAACCCACATTCGGGTGCGATTGACCGTAATATTGGATATCAATGGCCATAGAACGCTCGAAGTAATCCAAAGCCTTGTCATATTCGCCCTTCGTTTTCCAAATACCGCCAATGCGGTCCAGTGAGACTCCTACTTCAGGATGCGATTCACCGTAATATTCAAGTCTGATAGCCATCGAACGTTCGAAATAGTCCAAAGCCTTGTCATATTCTCCCTTCGTTTTCCAAATACCGCCAATGCGGTTGAGTGAAGTGGCCACATTCGGATGAGATTCACCGTAATATTGGAGATCAATGGCCATCGAACGCTCAAAATAGTACAAAGCCCTGTCATAATCGCCCTTCGTGTCCCAAATGTCGCCAATGCGGTCCAATGATGCCCCCACATTCGGGTGCGATTCACCGTAATATTGGAGATTAATGGCCTTCGAACGCTCGTAACATTCAAAGGCTTTGTCATAGTCACCCTTAGTCTCCCAAATGTCGCCAATGCGGTTGAGTGAAGTGGCCACATTCGGATGAGATTCACCGTAATATTGAAGATCAATGGCCATCGAACGCTCGAAATAGTCCAAAGCCTTGTCATAGTCGCCCTTCGTGTTCCAAATGTCGCCAATGCGATTAAGAGAAGTGGCTACATTAGGGTGAGATTCACCGTAATATTGCAGATCAATGGCCATCGAACGCTCGAAATAGTCCAAAGCCTTGTCATAGTCGCCCTTGGTGTTCCAAATGCCACCAATGCGGTCAAGTGAGAATCCCACATTAGGGTGCGATTCACCGTAATATTCAAGCCTAATAGCCATCGAACGCTCGAAATAGTCCAAAGCCTTGTCATAGTCGCCCTTCGTCTCCCAAATGTCGCCAATGCGATTAAGAGAAGTGGCTACATTAGGGTGAGATTCACCGTAATATTCTTGTCTGATTGCCATCGAACGCTCGAAATAGTCCAAAGCCTTGTCATAGTCACCCTTAGTCTCCCAAATGCCGCCAATGAGGTAATAGGAACCCGAAATGTAGGGATGGCTGTCTCCAAAATACTCGATTTCAATTTCCAAAGCTTTTGTATACTGTTTCAACGCATCATCATAAAGACCTTTCTCATCATAAAGCTCTCCAATCAATTGTATGAAATCAGAGAAGGTAGGATTGGACTCGCCCAATGACCTCGCCGTCATTTGTTTTCCCTGTTCTGCCAACTGCATGGATTGGTCATACTTACCCAATTGCATATAAGTTTTAGAAAGTCTAAATACCGCTTTGAGTGTCAGCTTATGGAATGGACCCGTAGATTTTTGGTACAAGTCATGGGCTTTCTGATAAGCGGACAAGGCTTGGGCATAGAGTGATTTGTGACCAAACAATTCACCTCGGGTGGTGCATAGCATTGCGTCTTTTTCAGGGGTCAAGAGACCGTATCTTGCCGACAAAGTTTGAGACTGGTCAACAAGGTCCAATGCCTTGTCGTACTGACCCAAATGCATCCATTGTTCAGCCATCAGCCTGAACAACTCGGCCTGCCCTTCCAGATTCACCTGATTGCCTACTTCATTATTCCCTGCCACCTGTTCCAGCAAAGCCAGGGCCTCCCTGTTCCTGCCATACTTCTCGTGGTAAGCAGCAATGACTCGGAGGTCTTTGTCACTTTTAAATTCACTATGCTGGATGAACTGGCTGTAAACCCCATCCGCAATGGGTTTGTCGCCATAGGACAACAAGCTGGCCAAGAGGCTGATGCCGGCATCTGATGACAATTCCTCTGCCTGTTTCAAGACGGCATTGGCCAACAGCAGATGTTCCTTAGGTCGGTTGGCTTCCAATTCCTTCAATGCCATGTTCAAGACTTCCACGTCGTGGCCGGATGGATTCGACAGCAATTGTTGGAGCGCCTTATCTGGACTATGCAAGAGCACGTATTGCGCAAGGGCAAAACCCGTCAGAGTATTGGGAAACCCATCTTCATCAATCAGATCAAAGAGCAAGGATGAATCCGCATCATAAACCGTATCCCACAATTTGTATTTGACAGGGCCTTCCCAAAACGCGTTTTTCTTCACCCTTTCGCCCAATCCTTCTTCAGGGATGGAAACCGACAAAACATAGTGGTAAGCCGCTTCCATGGTAAGGGTGACCTGCAAGATTCCCTCATGGAAGAACTGGCTGATGACCCCCTTGCGCAACAGCTGCTGGTGCGGACTGTCAACCTGCAAATTGTTTACTGCTTTGGATAATTCCGGATGGTCAAACAGACGGTCCAAAGGCATCTGGAGCAACCCTGATTCAGCCAATAGGCTGGCCAGCTGCAGCAGGTATTCCGACTCCCTGGGTTCAGTTTGCATTTGCTTCCACCACAACTTCCATAGGTTGGTGAAGCCTTTGGGTTTGCTTTTCAATCCCTTGTTATGGAAAATCTCCATGCAAATCCTCAGGAGCAGGGGATTCGACAATTGATCAACAAGTGGCTTATCGGCCAACAGGAGGTCATCAAAGCCAAACTGGGGCTTGTATTGCTTGGAAACATGGTTGGCATAGGTCTTCCATGCCCCTTCCATTTCCACAAGGTTCATGGGCTTCAACACAAATGCATTGGCAGTCAACGGATTCGCATGCTGCTGTTCCCCGGCCCGGAAAAGGGTGGCATTAATGCCAAAAGATGCTGAAGGAACCTGATCCAGGTGGTTCACCCGCCAGCTCATGACAATTTTCAGTCCGCCACCAGGATATGCTTCAGCCAATGCCACGGCGCTGTCCAATAACTCCTGTGGTTCCCTATGTTCATTGGCACCATCCACGAGGATCATGAAGGGTTTCTCCCGTGTACCTGTGATGCCGTATGCCGCAAGGTCGCTTCCCTGCTGAATGTTCAACACCGTGCACAGCTCCGAGTGCAAGTCTGTATGTTCCATTCTGTTGGCACGCAACAGCAAGGCCGGATATCCTAAAGCCTCGTAACGTTCCCTGACATGTATCAGGAGGTTGGTTTTGCCGCTGCCCGCTTCCGCAGCCAAAAAGAAAAAACCGGCCTGAGCACCAGACCAGCCGATGAGAGCCATTTCCGCATCACCGCGGGATTGGTAAATACCTTCAATGACCTTTTTCTCCTTTTGCAGTCCCGTCAATGTCTTGCTGTTATGCAAGCGCAAGCGTTCCTGGAATATTGCCTCGTTGAATTTATCAACAGAATAGGGTTCTTCCTTTTCCTTATTGTCCAACAGCAATTGCAGTCGCTCCAGGATTTCCCCCGTGGCTTCCGCCTTGATGCTTTCCGGACTGTAAAAGACCATTCGCTGTCCCGTATTCTGTTCATAGACCAGCACCTGGGTTTTGTCGGTATGCCCTGCATTGAATTTCCCCGGAATGATGTAGAAGGGAATCAAGGGCAGTTTGTCTCCGCTGCCATTCTGGATCCATATGGCATCTTCTTTCACCTGTTGGAGGTTCTCATCCACCTGCACCATATCACCCTTCAGCAGATAACTGTTGAGCCTGTCGGACTTGATCATGTGCATGTCCTTCAGGCATACAAAGGCCTGCAGCAAATCGGTAAAAACGGGATAGATGGCCGTGAAATGAACGGCATATTCTTCTTTGGAGAGTGGCATGCCATGACCCAGGTGACGGTTTCTGAAATTGATCAGCGCTCCGATGGCAGTCAGTTCGGATTTACGCAGTTTCAGTCGCCCATCCTCATCTGTGTATTCCGATTCGACGGTGTATTTCTTTGGATTTTTGATTTCAACGGTTTGGTAGGCCTGAACCATTTCCGGAAACACCCATGAAAGTTTGTTGGCAGAGAGAATCGTGATGGCTTCGCGGACAAAGGCATTCCAATTGCCAAAAGAAGGTTGGTAGAGGTTGTTTCTGAAAAGTTCATTCAGTTCTTTTGACCGCAATGGAGCATGGAAGTATTCGCTTGCGAGTACCAGTCCCGTGTACTTCATCAGGTTGAGAAAGGAGTAAGCCATCAGTTCCAGCCGGTTGCGGCCATCCTCTTCATCCAGCATGCGTTTGAAAGGGTAGGCGATCACATAGGGGTAGTGGTTGATGACATCCTTTTCAAAATCAGAATAGGAAGGCTTTCCTGTATCCTGAAAGGCCTTTTCAAAACGTTTGCGATCACCCAAGGATACCCCCAATTCCTTCAGGTCTTCTGTGGAAAGGGATTTGACCAATTCAATGGTATCAATGTCATTGGAAACCAATGTTTCCAGGTATTTGGACAGTTCGTGGGTTTGGAGCCATTCGGCCAAGGTGTGTTCCATATGATGAATATAGAGAAATCGGGGATTGGGTTAAGGAAAATAGCTTTCAAGCCAGACAATACTACAAACGGTTATAAATCGTCAGGTTACCAAAAACACATGCGTATCCCAATAGGCTTTGCATTTATCATACAATGCATTTCCCATGCTCCGCTCGGGCAGCGGCATGGCAGGTGCACCAGGGAAGGCCGTGATGAAAACCGGCCGGGATTGTGTGGGCTTCAGGATGATGGTGTATTCATGTGTTTGGGGAAGATTACCAACTTTGAAATGCATCAATTCCACTCCCCTGTTCACCATCTTGTAGATCAGGCTTTTTGAACCTTCCGGAATGGTATCGATATGGACAACAGATTGTGTTCCTGCCCCCTTGGGGAAAAGGTTGGGGTCTGCCCATCCTTTCCATACAAGATTGCCATTTGCACCGATTTCCTGCTCATACCCATCCTCCAATATGCGAACGAGCAAGCTTTCGATATCCTGTGCAAATTCCGTATCAAACCTGGATCCTGGTTCTCGCAACTCCTTCCCAATGGCCTCTTCGGTTCTACCGGACCGCAACAATTCCGAGCGCAACTTTTCCGGGATGCCCACAAAATGGCGAAGCATATGAAATGCGGCTTGCGGACCGATATTGATGTCAGACGATGTCATGAAGGTTGAATTTTTTGAAACCCAATTTTGTCTATATACCATTTCCCTGAATCCCGGATTGAAGCTGCATTTAAAACAAGTATTTCCGCTGCTGTATCAGATTTGATATTCAATTGAATACCTTCCAGCTCTGGAGACATCATCCATTTGCCTGGTTTTCTTTCAATGCTCAACGTATTGTCAACTTGAATTCTTTGATGTAGTATATCTGTCAGCGTTTCCATGAAAGCATCTGGGTTATTGCCTAATAAATGATATGGTTTGGGTATTTTACTTGTACCACATATTTCTTCAAGCTTTGCTTTACTTCTCAATAAACAAAGCGCCAAAGCATCACTGGCATTTTCCTTTCCAAAGTAAGGCAATACCGCCAGCTGCGCCAATTGCCAACCATAAAATGCTGCTTCTTTCTTCCGCTTTTCATCATTCAACCGATTAGCCATCAATAACATGTGCATGAACATGGTAAAACGACTGAAATGGTTGATGGTCCATCCAATTCCAAAACTCTTCCTGAACCATGCATAAGCATCACTCTGATTTGTGGTAGCGTAACCAGCTGTTCCTGCAGCAATGCAAGTCCCAAGCTTATCACCAACGTTCGTGTTGAAATCAAATGATAAAATTGCAAATTTCAATGCTTCACTATTATCACGGACTGTCCGGCAAGCTCTTGAGTAATAATTGAGCGTGTAACAAAGGCCTCTTTTGTCAATCCCCTTATCATTATTCTTCAACAATTTTTTTAGCTCCTCCACATCAAATACATCCTGATCTTTGATTTTTTGTTCTTGATTTGGCAGTTCTGTTAATTCAAGACTAATACGTTTTGCCAGATAGGCTTTGATAGTGGCAAATAATTGTGAAGCACTTTCTATTCCAAGGTGATTAAAAACAACTACTATCTTTTCCTCACTGGTCTTGTTCTGATCAGGATCAAAAAGTGATAACAACTTATCAGTCAGGAAACTACCTGCATAATCATTCAATACCTCTCGGTATAATTCTTTTAGTTCATTGCTATGCTGGACTGTTAATGACGCCTCAATTTCAACAATTAACTTTGTATAAGCTGAATTAACTCGAATGACCTCTTCATGATTAAAACCTTCCATTCCATATATCAAACAAACAGATGGAATAAGTTTAAGCTGATAAAATTGCAGTCTCCATCGCATGTGATTGTCAACCAGGTTTGATTGTAACAACTCTGCACACAGTTTATTTCCCGTATTGAGATCATCATCGGCACTGCTAAATCTGGTGAAACAGAGTCTGATTTTCCAACACTTTAAATCTTGCTTTTCATGATCATGAAGCTCATGATACAAAGAATTCTCCTCAATATCTTTATACAGTTTGTTTATGTTCTCAGTTCTATATGTACCTGTTTCAATTAATAGCCTATACCACAGCCTCCTTATTTCAAAAATCTGCTTTGCACAGTTTTGTCTTTCTGTTTCATTAAGCCCTTCATAAATCTCTACTGCTTTCTTGATGATATGCAATGCATCGTCAAAACGAGCTATGCCATTGGTTCCTATATGACCAGCAGTCTGGTGATGGATATTGAAAGCCAGTATAGGAAATGCCTTTTCAACATCAGCTGAACGCTTTGCCAAGAGAATAAGGCTGTCAACTGATAGTTCTCCGGATTCAATCATTTGACGAAGGCGATGTATATTGGCCTCGGTGGTTGTATGCGGACAATAATACTCCACATAACCCCGATAATATTCATAAGCAAGTTGGCTAACTGCTTCCTGTCTTGGATTTTCTACTTCCTTGAAATCATCTACAAGGGCCCTATCAGTAAACGCATACCAGTAAAAATGCTCCTTTTCTTTCAAGTCATAAACAAGGTTATAATACTCCGCCTCCTTAAGCAGGTGAAGCAGTGGAATGCGGTCCATTTTAAGCGCATTGGCCAAAACGGGCAAGTGAAATTTTCCTTGTTCATCCGCAATGTATGCTGCACCAATCATCACGTCTTTTAACTCTCTGTGCTGCAACACCGCATCTTCAATATCCATCAAACCTCGTTTCTCAGGTAACTGACTGAAATCAGTAATCGACATCATCCACATGGAATCTCCTCCTACCGGAGTATCTGTCAATTTCAGAATTTCATTCTTTTTCAACACTTCAAAACTTTCCTTAACCAAATCAGGTGAATAGTTACGATGGGCCCGTATAAAAAGATCCTTCAAATGCAGATTGGCTTGAATGGGCAAGGATTGGGTTTCCAGATAATTTTCTACCACATTAGTGAACTTCAGTTCAAAAACAAGCACATCTTTCTCCATGCCCTCACGACGGAGCCTGCCCAACAAAGTCAAGACCTTATCGCGGTAACCATATTCACCGGTACCGCAGGCTATCAGCACTGGCAACTGTTGTGGAGCTCTATAGGATGATACAAATGCCTGTCGGTACTCAATTATCTTATTAATCAGTGCTTCCAGCAAGCGGATATTCTCTTCATCTATCTTGTCGATATGATCGAGCAGGAGGAGGGTTTTTTTTCGAGCGAGTTTTTTAAGTAATAATTCAGCGAGCTCATTGGCATTTCTGGCCTTGGTTTGTCCTTCATCAATTAGAATCCCTGCTGCACTGGTTATGGCGCTCAATGCTTTCCCAATGATATTGCTGGTTTTCCGGGCAGTTTCTGCCACATCATTGAATTTGTTGTAAGACAGTTTCTCCTCAAAAGCTTTTGCAAAAGGCAAATAATGCACATCACTCTGCTTTGTTTCAACTGAAAAATCGATGACCAGGTATTCTTCCGGAGCAAGCTTGCCCAGTAAATAGGATTCTACGGCAGTTCTACCTGTGGCGCCGCGCTGACTTCTTACATACAGCGATGCATACTTTTTACCTTTTTCTATCACTGCCTCATTTTCAAATGTAATGGCCTGAATGTCTTCCGGTTGCTCATCTTCAGGGAATTGATTCTTCACTGCAGGTCTGCTTTTCCTGATTGCAAATGCAGCTAATAAGCAAAGCGATTCTAAAATTCCAGCAGGAATTAGGAAACTGCTAAGAAACCAGCTATCGATGCTCAAATTATCATAATTCTGAAGCAGTGAGCTGATGAATAAAAAAGCAATTAAGATATGCCCCGCAAATCCTAACCAGGTGGTAAGGCGAACAGACCAATGCATCTTTTGCGGAAAATTGATTATTGCCGACCAATACCTTGAAACAGCTAGGGCAATAAAAAGCGCTGCAAGCACAATGGTAAAAATGGCATTGGTGCTTTCACTGAAACCAAACCTGATGGTTTGGTAATAGGTGAAGGAAAAAGCCATTGGCAACAGGGAACCTGCAACCAACGCAAATAAAGCAAGGGGGTTTTCAAAATCAGAACGGAAAGAGCTGATGAAATTATCCATTTTCCCCAGAACCAAGTATGTGATAAACCCTGGTAAAATAAAAGTAAGTGGATAAGCGAAAGTCCATTGCTCACCTGGGTCGCTTACGAAGTAGGCATCTGGCGTGGGATTGAGGAAATTTTTCAATCCAAAGGTCACCATCAGGTATTGGGTGATCATCGCAATGATGCAACATAATAGGAGATAATAGGGAGTTACCGGTTTCATGTTTGCCAACCAGCCTGATAAAGGTATCAAGATGAAATTGATAGCCAATGCGAGCAACAATACCACCAACAGCAGCCTACCGATAAATACTGTCACTTGATTGAAAACCCTATCCCGGATCATATATTCCGTGTAGACGTTTCTGCTGTCCCATCCCTTTTCTGCATGCCAGATTTTGAGTCTGATACCGTAATAATAAATGCCGTTTACCTTGTCGTTTTCAGTGAAGTCGATTACCGCCAATTCATCAGTACTGAAGGCCGCAGCAATTTTTTTCATCATGATGGAATCCCCCAATACCATGGAAACGGTGGTGCTGTCATTACCCGCTATCCGTGCCAATTCATGGGGAGCAATGGTGTACATCCTGGTTTTGTTGTTCAATTCCTGCACCAGCATTTCATCAGCCATGGGATTGCTTGTTTTGACATTCACCAGTGCGAAGCTTGTACGAGATGAAACCGGCAGATTCTTATCCGGCGAAAACAAATCCACTAGTCTGCCAAGTGCGCCACGCAAGGCTATATTGGGCACATCTTCAGGGTCTGCATCCTCATGCATGTAATCATCATCATAGCCCATAATCTCCATATAGGTTGGGATATAGGAAGCAATATTGTATTTGCAGATGTCTGCCTGTTGGCGGGCTTGTGCGATCAATTGTTCTGCCTGCAGTTTTCGTTGCATGAAGGCTGCGGTGTCCTTATCCTGCGCAAACCTTGATTGGGCAAGCTGAAGTGCCCTGCCGGCCCATACTGCAGCTGTATCAAATTCCGGTAATGTGTTTTTCCGGTATCGTCCCCACCAATAATAGGTATTGGCATGATTCAAAAGTGTGTCCGGATCGGATGTATCAACTGCATGAGCATTGTATGAATTTTCCACCAGTGGCTTGAGGCTATTGAAAATCGCCAATGAGGCAACGATCAGCAAGATCCCTGCAAGCAGGTAGACCCATTGCATGTACACTTCAATTTTCTTATCCTTATCGTTCTCTTGAGTCTGATTGAGTTTATAGTTCATATTGCAAGCCTGTTGAAAAACTGTAATAAAAGCGGTCAATGGGAACTAACCTGTTGTTATCGATGACATGGTTCCAACTGACATTGAATGAGAGATGTTTACCTACGTGCAGAAAGAGATTGGTATCAAAATGCCAACGCGGCTGCAAAAACCTGCCTTTGAGTGGAAATTGCAGGTAGGAAACTGCAGATACATCAACCTGGTCGTTCAGCTTGATGGCGTATTTGAGGTATTCGTTCAAGCGAAACATGTTCCGCAGTCTATCACCTGCACCTGCTGATACCAACTCCGGCTTCACACCAGACCAGTTCCATTTTTCCCATTCCTGAAAAATTCCTGATGCAAAATACAGGTCTGCCTTTCTTTTTTCCAAAAATTTGAACCTTAGGTTGTTACCCAATACAATCCTGTAATCCATCCCCCATGCGCCATTCCATTGGTATTGGGCATACCCCTCCCAGCTCAACTTTCTGGTATCCCGGTCCCGTAAACGGATATGCGCCAAGCCTTGGTTCTGGATCGCATCACCGCCCAACAGCACTGCCTCGTTCCGGAATGCGGCAATGAGGAGGTAGTTGTTTTTGAAGAAGCGATCAATTTCAGCATTGGAAGAGAGATCGAATATGCTGTTCTTCTGTTTATCGGTAGCTATGCTAACACCGGCAGAAAAAGCCCAACTTTGGTAACTGCTATCGGGTACCACTTCCCTGTCGACATTAAAAACCTGAGCAGCCATCTTAAAGGGTAGCGCAAAAAAGAGGAATAGGATACCGGCAACCGCTCTCAGGTTCATGTTGATGCGGTTTACCTGATCTGCATAACAGATGGATAGGGAATCAATGCTTCACAAAGATGACCGATATAATCATCCATTATGAGCGACATGCCAACTATCAATGCAGCAGAAATTAAAGCGGTTGGTATATTGTTCATTTTGATCTGCTCCCATTCGTTGATCTGTGTCAATTGAAAGAATGCAAATACACTGGCTGCAATGACCAAAAGTGTAAAAGCGATGCCGATAATGAGAAAAACAACCACATAAGCAAAAGAGGTCATCAGGGTTTGCAGCTCTATACCTCCACCCCGGTTGAGAAACTGGATGGCATTGACGGCTGCACTCAGCACAGAAGACAGGATAAGTGAACCAGACAACAGGATACCCACCTGAAAGATGGCAAATGCGGTATTAGTCTCTTCAATTTCAAAGCGTTTACGCATGAAATTGTTCAACAGCCTGTAAAGCAAGAAAAGGGAAGACAGTCCGGCTGCAAATGCTATCAGTACCTGAATGATGATGATTGATTTCATATTAAGAATGGTTATTGTATAAAGTGATATCCCAATTTCCTGGTCTGGCTTGCTCAGGTGCCACCATACCTAAACGGTATCCTTTGGCTGTGAGCTCCACGCCATAATGCTTGATGCCATTGATTTCCTTGTAGATACCATGACCCACCGGCACGGCTACACCCAAGATAGAGTGGCCATAAGTTTCACTTACCCAAACTGAACTGGCAATATTCAGTTTGGAGAGCAGTGCATGTCCCAACAGGCTTCTCGTATCACAATCGCCTTTCAGGTTATGCAAAAATTCATAGGGGGATTGTACCCCTGCTGAAACGTTGGGCAGACAGGGTTTTTGCTCCCTGTGGTATTGTACCATGAAATCATTGCCGGTTTCCACAGACTGCTGGCAAGATCCTTCATGCACCAGGTAATAGGGTATTTCCTGAATGAAGGTGATAACCATTTCAGCTGTTTCCAATGGAGACATCTGCTTTTTTTGGGCAGAATCCATGAAGATGCTGGCAACCTCATTGATTTTAGATTCATCCATGCGGTACAGCCCGTTGTAATATCTTGTAAAAAACTCTACTGAATTGGTGTATCCCTTCACTTGCTCTTGCAAACGGTCTTGTTGTTCCACGGATTGTTCAAATGCAATCTGGGAAGTGGCATATCGGGCAAGGTAATTTTGGTTGAGGAAATCATACCATTCTATCTCCTTGTCTGTGGCATAATCTGGTGTACCGCCGCGTTTGTTGTCTGTCCGCTTGGGTGGCGACACTTTAACACGGCCATCCCTGGTTTTCAGTGGATCACCACCGAACCTGTTCAGGTAAAACATGTTGTAAAGAAAATATCCAATAAAGCCCAAGATGGCCAATCCCGCCAGCATTTTCAGGATGGGGAACCTGTTGAACAATTGTCCGATCAGGTAGATTACCAATAATCCGATGAAGATATAAGACAAGAGAGGAAACCACTTCCAAAGGTAGTAGGCGATAACAGCAACAATGAGCAAGCCAATCAACCAGCCGATCCATGATGCCCAGTCGATCCTTTTGGTTGGGGTGCTTGGCACTACAACAGGTTGGGGTTGGGTGGGTTGCTGAGGTTGTAACGGTCCAGTAATTATAACATGCTGACTATTGGAATGTGGCTGCAGATTGACGTTGGAAGAAGATTTTTGGATGGTATTTGTTATGACATTCGAGCCACCTACATTATTTTGTTGAGAAGGTTGTTTGGGTGACTGAACAGGCTTGGGTGGAGGTGCCAGCTGAAAGTAGATTTCTCCACTCGCCTCTTGCCATTCCTTACCCAAGAAATAAGATTTCTCCAGATTAATCTTCAAATTTTTGATGAGCACTTTGTACAAATCACCAGCATAGAAACTATCTACGCCATGGGGGATGAATACATCAGTCTTTTTGCGGAATGGCCTGAATCCACTGTCGTGATAAATCTTTTCTGCATACCAATAATCACCTGTTTTTTGTGACTCCGGATCAAAGTCATCAATCTTTTCACAGTCCTCAATTTTCAAAGAAGTCCAGTGGATATCAGAAAAAATATAATTCCCTGTCGGCTTTTTGTCCTTTTGCTTGAACAAGCCGGTGAATTTTCCTTTCAAATAGGGCTGACCCTTGGGCGCATTGCTCATGGATGATTCTTTTTCTTTTCTTTATTCTTTCCTTCCTCTGGTACCAGTTCCACTTTCGTTCTTGTGGTGGTAACAAATTCGGTATTGGTCAACTGCACTTCCACCCTCCTGTTCATCAATCTGCCCTCTTCCAAATTGTTATCCGCTTTAGGCTCGGTGTCACCCTTGCCAACTGCTTCAAGTCGTTTGGGATCCACTCCCAGACTGCCCAGAAATCTTTTGACACTTTCTGCCCTGCGCTGCGATAATTTCGTATTGTCTTCAGACTTGCCCACATTATCTGTATGACCTAGAATGGTAGCATTCAGGCTATCATTCTTGATGAGGTATTCCGCCAGTTTCTGAAGGTCTGAAGCTGAGGAAGGTAGTAACACATCGCTATTGGTGATGAACTGTACATTGGGGAGGTTGACCGTTTCGTAGTTAAGCTTGGTGGTGGAATCCACATAAGAAACCGTATCAGTCTTTACAATTGTGAGTGTATCGATCTTTTGCACTTCCACCCTAATGGTATCATGGATAATGATGGGTGCAGGAGTGGCGCTATTGCCACATCCCTTCATGCCCAACAACCACCACAGCAAACCTGCGAGCAGAAGCAGCAACAAAGGAAACAGACAACCACTGTTGCGTTGTGAGCCCCCCATTCCGAAACCCAAACAACCCGACATTCCTGCTCCAAGGCAACCTGATGGCTGAGGTTGATTGATTACTGGAGAAGGAACAGTTAATCCCGGAGGTAAAATAGGCGTATTGGGTGTAAGTCCAGCCAACTGCACAAGTTGTCCAACAGGGGAAGCCACAAACTGCTGAGCGGACTGTACAGCTGCCACCTGATTGAGTTGGGTCATGTTGAGCGGCTTCTGCTGGTCATCAAGCAACTGAACCTCTTTGCAATAGGCCAGTCCTTTTATTTTGCCATGCGAAGCTTTTCCATAAACAGCATCGAAAGGAGAATAATAGCCGGTTTGTTGGCTGCTGTTGAATTGGAATGCCTGATCAGCTGATGCCACTTTATCAGCATTGTAGTAAATGTCTTTGGGGGTGTCTGCTTCTGCTTTGATGTAATCTTTTATTAACCTGGTAACTACATAGGGCTCTTTGTCGTCATATTGACCAGTGCCTTTATTCAACACCATCATGATTTCATCAACCCGCTTTACCATGGAGGGGAAGGCCGGATCAACTGGTTTGAGGAAGTTGAACTCCACATCAGCCTTGTTCACTTGCTTGATGAATGAAGCAGCTCCAGGAGCAGTTTGTTGCAGGTATTCGGCCTCTGTAATCTCTTCAACATCTTCATACCGGTAACGTGGTTCCAACGTAATATCAGACTGGCCAGTAAAAACGGTGCTTTTCCCTACCTTACGGGTGTTGGTCGTCTGAAACTGACAAAGCAGGTTTCCCTTGTAATATTTAGTAACAGTTTTCACGGAGTGGTTTTCGGTTCAAATGATTCCAGAAATTTTTCTTTGGTGATGGGTTTCCGTTCAGCAAAGGGCTTGTGAGGTTCAGTATTGTAAGGGGGATTCTCCCAATAAACGTCTTTATCATAACCTTTGGGTTTGTAGCCGAATCTTTGTTCCAAATGCGCATAACCGGTTGTTGTGGTATCCTTGTATTCCGTATCAATGATTTTCCTGTAACGACCAGTGGATAGTGCCGAATATACAAATGCCTGATTGGTTTTCAACCGGTACAGCAAGAAATGGGGATATACAAGCAAAAATGCAATGAGCGCCAAAGCAATTGGAAAAAAGGGCATGGTTACAACAGACCTGAAAGTCAGTGACAGAAAATACTGTCCATCCAATTCTTCCTTGAAATGTTCAAGTTGCAGCGCATAACTTTCGGCATGATCAGCTTTCTCGACCACAATCAAGGAATCAATCCGGGCAATGGCCAACTTTTTTTCCCGAACCAATCCGTCTGCCTGGTAAATGCCTGCATTCTTGATCAGGTCTGCCTCATTGGCTGCCTTCTCCCTGTTCAAAAGGGTGAGGCTGTTGGCCAAGGCCATTTGCCCATCCTTTTCAAATTCCTGCAAATAATATTGACGCTTTGCACCATTCAATTCCTCGATGGCTGATTTGTGCAACAAAGTGGCAAGTGGAAACAATACCAGCAACCCCATCACCGTCATGATCACCAGCCTGATGAAGCCTGCAAATCCGGGAACTTTTGATTGTGCTCCAGGCCATTTGAACTTGAATTTGCCCAACATTTTCCTGAAACCTGCAGATTTGGCTGGGGCAGGCTGAGCAGGTGCAGGTGGCTGAGCTGCCTGATTGGTGACTGGTACCTGAGCTGTTTGTTTAGTCGGTGTAGTGGCCTGTTGATTCGCTTTCAATGCATCAAAGATGGATCTTCGAAGGATGATCATGGAAAATCTGACAATACTTCCAATAATCAGCGATGCCAAAATACCCCCGGGCAGTGCACTCAGAAAATGACCAGTTATGAGGTAAACCAACATACAGGAAGACACACAGGCCAGCAACAAAAAAACCATGAAACAGATTGTTGTCCGGTTATAGCTGTTCTTTTCCCCGTCGCTTGTTTTGTCCCAGAGTTCCCGCTCCAGACCAAACAAATCAATGGTTATATTTTCAATGGTATCACTCATTAGGCATTGTTCTGCTGAATACTTTCATCGCCTTCGGTGAAAAATTTGTTGGGATCTGCTTTGACATCTGCCAATTTTTTAGCTTCCCACTGCTGGATAATTTCATCGTTGATCTTTTCCTGGGACTGCACTTTTTTCTGCTTTTCCAGTTTGGAGAGTTCCACATCGAGGAAACGCCATTTTTCCATGTGTATCAGACCTTTGCTTCCCTCATAGATGTGGTCTTCACGGTAGATGCCGTTTTCAACATTACGTTTGTTGTTGTAGTTCTCCACCATGAAATCATACACACCTTTGGTCATCATCATCTTGAAGAAGATTGGTCCCATTTCAATACAAAGGAAGACAAGGAGAATAACCCAGGGAACAAGTCCACCTATTTCATGGCTTATTTGGATTCTTTTGAGCAAACCATCGTACCCATGAGCTTTTTTCTCATTTTCTTTATAAGCTTGTCTGAGATCATCAGACATTTTGTTGAGCTGGTCATTATCGAAATCCAGTTGTTTTTGTATGGCTGCGACTTCTGACTTTTTCAATTCAATGAATTTGTCTTTCTCAGCCCGTTTGGTTTCAATATCAGCCTGCATTTTTTTGGCTACCGGCCCGAAACCATAAGCCCGCTTATCCTGCATTTCAGCCTGCTGACGTTGTACCAACTCATCAATCTGTCCGTCATACAGGGAAATGCTTTTTTCATATTCGGCCTTCTTCCCCTCATATTCAGCCTTTTCCTTTTCAAGCCCCAATCTTTTTATTTTGAAAAGCGAATCCGTTGCCACATTGAGTTCCTGTGCATATTCACTTTGGAATTTGCTCAGTTCAGAATTGATCTCTGACTCCAGAATGCGTATTTCAAGTGGGGAAGAAATCGCAAAACCAAGTATCAATGCAATGATGATCCTCGGAATAGCCTGACCAACTTCCTTCCAAGTGATTGAATCCGTGCCATCACCTTTTCCCGTACTGGAAACAATGAAGCGGTCGAGGTTAAAAATGATGGTACCCCATACGATGGCAAAAATAAAAGTGAAAATTTTGACTGCTATGGATGCCGTCAAGGAATAATCATTGGCATCACCTTTCGGGCCGAAAATGGTGTGGAAAGCATAACCACCAGAAACTGCTGCAAGCAAGCCGGTGCAAAATACAATACCACCAATACCGGCATATTTCACCCGGTCCTGCATCGGTGCTTTGCCCATAAAATAAGGATCTGCACCGGCAGACCACCAGAGAAAACGGGTTGTCCAATGCGGACCTTTAGGATACATATCTGTCACTTGCGGATCATTGAAATTGTGTTTTGAACTGTCCATAAGTCAATTGATTGTGTTTGTGCGGGGATGATTTGCTTTATAGGTTGAATAATCGTCGTATGCATTCCTGTTCATTCCATTTGCCAATAGGCGTGGTTGGACAGCTGATCTGACTTTGACAGGCTGCGGATGAAACTCCACTCGTGGAGATTCCACATAAAATTGAGGCATTGTAGGCAATTCGGGGGTATGTGAACGGATTGTTTGGGTGCGCGTATTGAAAAAGTTTATCCGCAATTGCTTGTGAAACAATTTTTTGATACCCCAACCCACTCCCCACATGGTGATTTCCCGGCAGTACACATTTGTTACTGATTCAAACTTTCCATTAGCTTTTTTAAAATATCGTGGCCTGAAAAAAGTCTTACTATTGGGTTTTCTGAAAAAAAAACGTTGCAGAAAGGAATTGCCATTATCATATGCAATTACAACAAACCAACAACCTTCAGTTTGGTATTCCAAACGAAGGGATTGGCCATGAATCAAATAAGCCACATCGTGATCATTCAATAAGAAATCGCCTTTCATAAAGATTCAAAATAGTTTGTTTTGGTTATCCAACAAATTATATTTTGATATAAATTATTTTTATAATATGAAAATAATTGTAATACAATGCGTTATTGCCATTTAGTCGTCAATGCTTGTTTAGCACATTAGGTGTTCTTCCCAAACCGGCAAGAAACTGGCATTCCATCAGTGCATCCATGGACTCAAAAGCAACTGGATCTTTTTCATAGTTGAATGCCTGCTCCAGTGTGATGGTTTTGTTGTTGTCTCCACAGCTGATGTCGATATCTTTCATCTTGACTTGACAGGGATGTTCATATCCACAGGCATGCGCCATTTCAAGGGTTTCCTTGCGCAGGGTATTGATGTATTTGGCGAAACGGACAGATTTCAGTCGGGGATCAATGCCACTGCTCAGCCACTTGTTCTGTGTGGCAATACCTGTAGGACATTTGTCGGTATGGCATTCCTGGGCCTGTATGCAGCCTATAGAAAGCATCGCTTCCCGTGCGATATTTACCAGATCTGCACCCAGGGCAAATGCTTTCATGATTTCACTCGGAAAACCAAGTTTACCGGAACCGATGAAAGCGATATCCTGTGTCAGACCTTTTTCTTTGAACAGTTGATAGACTTCAGTAAAACCATAAATCCATGGCAGGGCAACATGGTCGGCAAACGCTGGCGGTGCAGCACCCGTTCCTCCCTCACCACCATCGATGGTGATAAAGTCGGGCCCTTTACCCTCTGCTTTCATGATAGCTGCCAACTCATACCAATGCCCAAGGTCACCGATGGCTGCTTTGATGCCCACTGGCAATCCTGTTTCTGATGCAAGCATTTCGATGAAGTCGACCAACTCACGCACATTGGTGAAAGCAGAATGGCTTGCGGGCGATATGACATTCGTATAAGGCTGTACCCCTCTTATGGCCGCAATTTCAGGCGTATTTTTCTTTGCAGGAAGCACACCGCCCTTGCCCGGCTTGGCACCTTGAGAGAGTTTTATCTCGATGGCTTTAACCTTGCCGTATTTGTTCAAGACAAGTTCTTTAAGCGTATCCAAACAGAATCTGCGAATGCCATTTTCGTCGGTAATGCCACACCCAAAATAACCCGTACCAATCTGGAATACCACATCTGCTCCTTGTTGGTGGAATGGTGACAATCCGCCTTCCCCGGTATTGTGAAAACTGCCGATCATCGCCGCACCCTGATTGAGGGATGTTTGCGCCTGTTGGGAGAGTGAGCCGTAACTCATGGCTGAAACATTTACCACAGAGTATGGCCGGAAAGGATTTTTCCTGTTGTGGGACAGACCAATCACTTTGGCACAAGGCAAAAAATAAGGATCATTGCCGGGATGATTGATATGGTCTCTTGATAGCGCAAAAGGGAACAATTTGGGATTGATGAAAATGAAGTTGGCAGCATAGACATCTTTGTCAGTACCAAAGCCTTCATAGTTATTGTCTCCTTTTGATGAGGCATAAATCCAGGAACGCTGACTGCGGTTGAAAGGCAACTCCTCCCTGTTGCTCGCGATGAAATACTGACGTATGGGTGGACCCAAACTTTCAGCGATGTAACGGAAACGACCGAGTAGTGGGAAGTTCCTCCTTAGCGTATGTTTTTTCTGTAAAAGGTCAGCTGCAACAAGGAGCAGCAGGAATCCCAAGAGGGCAATAAGGGTGTAAATCATTTGCAGCAGTTTGGCAGTTGAAAATAAAGATTAAAAATTGATTTTGCATTTTTCATCCCTGCATTGATCGGTAAGAATTTCCACATTGTGTTCCCGCAGGTCTGAGCGGAGCATGTTTCTTTTTTCCAGAGATAACTTTTTTAAATACCGCCCTTCGCAAAATCTTCTCAACTGGATTTCATTTTCTATCAGAAGACCAGGTACCGGTATGGGAACCCCTTCATCATTTTTGGCCAACATGGTAAAGTAACATGAATTCGTGTGCTTGTTGACACCGGATCTTGGGTTTTGTGATTCCACACGCATACCCACAATCATGGTGGTATTACCTACATAATTGATAGATGCCCTGATTGTGAGCAAGTCGCCCACTTCCACCGGATGCAAGAATTCAACTCCTTCTACAGCTACTGTAACGCAATAAGCATGACTGTGCTTGGTTGCACAAACATATGCCACCTTATCCATCAGGGAAAGGAGGACACCGCCATGGACTTTACCCCCAAAATTAGCATAAGATGGAACCATCAATTCAGTTATGGTTGTTTCTGAGTCGGCGATTGATTTGAAGTTGGTCATTCGGGATTTGGAATTTTGTTTTCTTTTTTAATCTCCTCACATTCTTTGATTTGATCATCAAAATAGGACTTATAATCAATGTCACTCTTTTCAATGTAATACTTTTCTGCACTATCATCAACCTTTAGCAATACGGGTCTTGATTTATCAACCTTTTTCGCAATACTCGTTTCCAATATTTCTATGGTAGAATTGTTTTTGAATGCCGTTTTCCCAATGACCAAACCTGGAATCGTATCTTTTTTTGTATTAAAAACTATCGACAATCGTGTTCCAATTTCAAGGTGATCAGAAAGGATAAACAATATATTTTCAAAAGCCGAACTGTCAGCTTTTTTCAAAAAAACGGATTTCATATTCGCATAATCACATGGTGATTCAAATTTCATGGTATCCGTGTATTCATATATCCACTTATACCTTCGATTTACAGAATCCAAACTTATTACCTGATTTTTGTAACTATCATCTAGTTTGACAATATACGCATCCCCGATTAAATATTTATCAGTGAAGCTTGAATTGTACTTGAATTTTCCATTATTCAACACAGATGGAATGGCAAACAAGTCCGCACAATATTCTTCCAGTGAAACCATAAAATCATTGTTTTCAAATGGCTTCTCTTTTTTTAGGTCTTTCAAATCATTATGATATGTATTAAGATATGGTTCAAGTTTCTTGAATACATTTTTGAATGCAACCTTTTCTGATGCGATAAATGCAAGCAATTTCAAACAAGCCTCGTTATATGCATTACTTTTGTAATAAGGATAATATTTGTCATTATTATTATACTCCTTGGTCACATCAAGTACCTGACCAACATAATTGAAGTCCAATGTACCAAAGAGAATTTTAAAGTTCTCGATAATATCTTTTTGAATTTCGGGATGTAAAGTAGTGGACAAATTGGTCATTCCATAAAATCCACTATATAGGAATAATTTGTAGTAATTCTTTTCCTCCTCATTAGTCGCTAATAAACTGAGTATTTTTGAAGAATTTGATTTGAATTCTTCATACGAAGGCGCGTCAAATTTTTGAATATCAGAAATATGGGATTCATATGAACTATTTATTAAATAAATGGATTTCAAAAACAAATATTTTGCAAACAAATTTTTGTTTTGGACAGTATCCAAAGTAATCAATAATGGGGAAATGATAGCATTATAGGTTTTGAAGGAGAATTCATCTGAAATTCGGCCATATTTTACATCGTATTCTTGATGAAAAAACAAGAATTCAACATAGGTAAATGCAGAGTCAAAATTCTCTGGAAATTCTCTTATAAGCCTTAATACGATTTGCTCTTTCTCTAAATTGGTTGTAAGGTTACTGTAAAAATTTAGAAGATTTTCCTTGTATGATGTAGCGCCAATAATTCTTCCTCCGCTTTTTTCCAATACCTCTATTTTTTTTCCCTGCTCGGCCACCACTTTTTTCAACTTTTCAACATCTTCCTTCAAATCATCCAGGTATCCGAATCCACCATCAAATTCTTTGGCAGTACTTATAAGAATTTCCGCTTTCTCAAAATTACCTTTGTCTTTCTCTTCAATGGCGCTTGCATAGGTTGTCAGAATGGCAGGGGAAACAACAGCATCAGCAATACGGGGAACGGTGAATGGCATGGAAAGGCTGCCTGCTAGATCTCTTGCAATATTGGTTTTCAACGTCAACCATCCCGATAACTTCCCTTCCTGTTTTTTTGAGAAAATGATATCACCCGTTTCCGTATTAGCCAACCGGGTATTGATGACCAATTGATCATTCAGGATGAATACATCACCTACCAAAAGATATTTGACTCCCAAAATCTTTCCAGCTTGAACTGCTGTTGCCTTATTCACATTTGAAGTAGCTTGGAATTTTTGTTCAACCAGGATTTTTTGGAGTTGGGCACGTTCAACTAATTGGAGTCTTTTCGGAGAAACGTTTGATTCAATATCTGAAATGAGCATACTGCTCATGGCCTTCCCCAGTCCGTCATACTTCGCTATACCCGAAATATTATCAAAGTCAAGAATGGCAATACGAATTACCTGAGATTGGACGGAATTGATAAGAAATAATAAAATAATTATAGTAATTAAGTTTCTTAAAGAAGTACAGATATAAAGCATATTTTTTTTAATTATCAGATTTAAAATCAATCAATTGAAATAAATATCTGTTCTCTATAGTATTGAATTAATCATAATTAATAACTTAGAAATTATCCAAAATTTTAAATTTCTGATTAAAATCATCTATCTGTTTTTTTGTAACAAGTCCTTTTGCTATGAAATCATTCCAATCAAGTGCAATCATTGCTTCCCTAGTTATTGAGTTAAATTCTTGACCAAATTTAAAATTAGCTGCAACTTTTTTATACTCAGTTGTAGCCAAATCAAATGCATCAATACTAAATTTAATGGAGACAAGTAGATAACCGTGAGCAAGGTTGATTATAGCTGCATTTTTAAAATTACTAACAGTAACTGGATAAATATTGCGTGATTCGATTTGGTCAATAAAATATAAGTTAAGTAAAATAGAAAGTTGAGCATTTAATATCGGATTTGAATTTCTATTGCTTAATGGATTCTTTATATCGTCCACAATTAAATGAAATGCAAGACTAAAAATAGAATCTAATCCGATTAATCCGTCCTTTTCCTCATCGATTAGATGATTAAAAGATATCGAATCTAAATCTTTTGATTTGTTTTTGAATAAATCAAATACTGTTATAATTTTATTTTTATATGCAAGTTTCTTAAGTTCCTCTTTTTGTTTTTGTTCCTCTGCTTGTTTTTTAAAATATTCTAATCTTGCTTTTTGCTCTTGTTCCTGTCTTTTTTTTGCTTCACATTCCAATCGACTATTCTCGAACTTCCTTTGATTATCTTCATCAATATTATTTGCATTTAAGTCGCTGAAATTGAATTTTTCATTACGAGTAAATTTTATAATTTGATTTTTATTTAATTTTTTATTGAGGTTTTTGTCGATTATTTCAAATTCTTTTGAAGTATTAGTTATTTTTTTACCAACTACATATGCATATAATTTATCAGTTCCATAATTATAAATTAGTTCTACTCTCGATCCAATATCAAATTTATTATTCAGTACATAAATATCACTAATCAGGGCTATACTATCCGAATGTTTTATTAGCAAGCTACTCTGTGAACTAACTCGACAAGGGTCGTCGATATTTTGTTTTCTAAGCGATTCCATAATACGCGTATAACGACGTGTAGCAGAATCTAAACGAATAATTACTCGTCTCGTTGCCTCATTATAAGGAATAATTTCAGCAAATTCATTAACGGTTTGATTATCTTTAATATCTATTAAATATGGATTTTGGGCATCAAATGATGGAATCAAAAAATAATCATATATCTTCTTGATATCATTAAAATAACTTTTATTTCTAGTCTCATTTTCAATATTATTTTTATAAAAATAATGAAAAGCATTTTGGTCTGATACAAGTATATTCAATGATCGAAATATATCTAAAACTTTTCGATAATCATTTCGTTTTGCTGATAAAAATATAATTACCTCTTGTGCAGCAAGTAAATTTGTTTTAATATAATAAGGTGCATCATTATTCTTAGCTATTGCATTATCACTCATCAAAATTATTTGAGTTCCAAATGAAAATTCAATTAAGTCAAATATGCTCTTATAATTTGATAAAATTTCTTTTTTTATAAGTTGATTAAATTGTTTTAAATCTCTATTAAAACTTGACAAAATGTTAAATTCAGCAAATAATTGCTCACCAGAATTATCAAATGCATTTTTCGTAATAAAATCTGCTACTTTTTTAAACTCTATATAATCATCTTCTGTGAAATCATGCTCCCAACTTACTTTTCTCTGAGCAGACATTAAAGCAGATCCAAGAAAGAAATAAATATTTTTGTCAAAAAATTTCAAATTTGATTTACTAATAAACTCTCTAGATTTTAAAATATCATTCAACAAAAAAGTACATCCATTTAAACCAAGTTCTTTTAAATCAAATTTCTTTTGAAAAATATCATAAAAACCTCCAATTCCATTTTTCCCCCACTTATCTGGATAAGTATTTATAATTTGAACAAATAGCTTTTTTCTATCTTCATAAGTAGTTAATGGATTGGAAAGATTCAACTGTAATTCTTCGTATGTTTTTGCATTTACAACTCTTCCGCCACTATTTTCTAGTATATTTATCTTACTTTCTTGTTTGATATCACTTACCTCTAATGTTGACAATTTTTTATTCTGGATGGTGTCACTTTTTTCTAATGTCTCTATTTTCTTCCCTTGTTCAGCTATTTGCTTTTTTAACTTATCAACATCATCTCTTAAATCATCTAAATAACCAAAAGCAGGATCAAACTCTTTAGCAGTACTTATCAATGTTTCTGCTTTCTCAAAGTTGCCCTTATCTTTCTCATCAATCGCATTTGCATATATTGTCAATACCGCAGGAGCAATTATTGCATCAATAATCCTAGGTTCAGTAAATGGCATAGCTAATTTCGTTGCCAATTCCTTGGCAATACTTGTTTTTAAAGCCAACCAATTAATCACTTTACCTTCTTGCTTCTTAGAAAAAACAATATCTCCAGTTTCTGTATTTGCCAGTCTCGCATTGATAACAAGCTGATCATTCAGAATAAAAACATCCCCTACCAGAAGATACTTGACTCCCAAAATCTTTCCAGCTTGAACAGCAGTTGCCTTATTCACATTTGAACTTGCCTGGAATTTCTGTTCTTTCAAAATCTTTTGGATCTGGGCACGCTCGACCAGTTGAAGTCTTTTCGGTGAAACGTTTGATTCTATATCGGAAATGAGCATGCTGCTCATCGCCTTTCCCAATCCGTCATATTTAGCTATGCCCGAAATATTATCAAAGTCAAGAATTGCCACTCTGGATACTTGTCCAAATGATGTAATGCATGAAAAAAAAACGAATATTGATAAAAAAATTGTTTTCATATCATAGCTTTTTCAAAAGATTCAATACTGGCAGAAAATCTGGATATTTTTTTTGCAGATCAACTGCAATCTTTTTGGATTCAACCTTATTACCATTGTCATAGTAATCCAATGCCTTTGAATATTTAGTCATGTCATCCATTGACAATGCCTTTGTCTTTTCACTGTTTTCCAATTCCTTTCGTTCTTCATCCGAAATTTTTGTATCCATATTTTTGATGATCTTCCATGACAACTGTTTCTGTATTTTGAAAAAGGAGGATGTTTGACCATCAACACCATCAGATTTCAATATTTTCCCAGTTTCAACATCTATGAAACGAGCATCAATTCTCAGTGCTCCCATCATTTCAAAATATCCGCCTGTCAATATGATTTGTGCTCCCAACAATTTTCCCACTTTGGATGCAGTGGAAGGGTCAAATTCTTTGCTTTTGTTCAGCTTTTGTTCTTTGAGAATGGATTCCAGCTTGTCCCGCTCTACAATATTGAGCATCCTTATGTTTGAAAGATCCGTAATCATCATATCAGCCAAGCCCTTTTTCAATTTGTCCATCGAAGCCTCACCCCCAGAATTATCAAAATAGAGTATGGCTACCCTTTTGGCGTTTATGTCTTTCGTACGTTCGTTCAATTCCTTTGTGGCTGTCAAATCATCTGTACTTGACATGTTTTTGAGCTCGGCATCACCTGATACAATATCTTTGACATCCTTTATATTCTTTCCCATTTCATTGGTGGAAACCGATTGTTTGGATACAAGAAAAAGAATGGCACCTGCAACCAATAAGGTTACAAAAACACCCACAATAATAATTGCTGATCGCTTTTTGATTGCTCCCGTGTCTGTTTTTACGGATTTGATGTCTGTTTTCACCTCTTCTATACCTTCTGAAATGGCTCTGTTGTCCTCTTTTAAACCGGACAAGAAACTGTCCAATTTTTCCCTGTCCATGTCCAAATAAGAATCGGGATTGATATTATTCGATTTGGCCTCTTTAATCATGGCCGAAATTGTTCCATAATATTCATTGAGTGCTTCGACCTGCACCAATGATATTTTCTTATTGTGGGCGATGGTATTTCTTATCAATCTGATATCTTCCAATATGGATCTCAAAGAATCCCTGGAAGACTTTGATATGGCAATCGGAGAGTGTTCAAACATATCCTCTACACTTTTGAAAATGTTCTTATCGAGGAATATGCTTGACAATTCACTAAAAGTTGTCCCACTCAAAACACCTGTTTCATCCGCGTTCTTCAACCACTTTTCAACGACTTCAGTTTTGAACAATTGATTGAGTTTCTGCAAAACATTATCTTTCCCCCCATTGGTATCATTCACCAAGTCCCTCAGTATCAATTCCAATGCCCTTACCTGTTTGATTGCCAAAGCTTCATTGCTGATGGCTTCATCCAAATTGAAATTGACATTTAGGTTTTTGCAGATGGTTTCAAGCCAAAGTGCTATGCGAAAAAAGGATATCCGTGATTTGTTGGGATCGTCTTTATGGTTGAAAAACTGTCTCAGAGCCTCTTCAAAATCCCCAAGTCTTGCGTCAGGAATGGTCAACTTCTCGGCCAATACTTTTGATGAAAGTCTGCTTTTTATTTTGGAATAATCCCCAAAATCAGAAAATGATGCAGTTTCTCCAATTTTCAGAAAAACAGATGACAGGGAACTGTTAATAAGAATATTATTCATAAATAGTATTTACGCTAGAATTTATAAAATGTTTTTTGAATAATGGTTTTTAAAATGAAACATGCTCTTTCATTAATAAACATACTTTGATAAATGACCTGATATTTGTAGGAATGATATGTACAGTTTGTTTTGTCAAAATAATCACTTCAATTTATACAAGGAAATAGAAGCAAAAATGATACCAATGCAATTGGATATAATTCTAAAGGCACCTCAAGAAGGGCAGTTACTGAACATCTCTTTATTCCTGTAATTACGCCCGCACTTGCATTCGATTGTTTGATAGGTAGACATAAAATTGTTTTTGGGTTTTGTTTAATTTGAGCATAAGAATTCTTCAGCATCCTTTCTTCCGAGTTCCAAAGCCCTACTGAAATCGCTGCATCCATTATCCTCAACACCCAGCTGCTTTTTGCATAATCCCCTGAACAGATAGGCATCAGCATTTGAAATGCCCTTTTCAAGTATCCTGTCAAGATCATTCATCGCCGGTTCATAATTCCCCAGAAAATACTGTGTTACGCCCCTATAAACAATAGCATCATTCATGGTTTCATTGGATTCACCATCATTAATTTTCTGTGCAGAAAGGGTGATGATGGTATTGTAATCCTTCAGGGCAAGTTCAAATTTGTTCATCATCAAGAGGGTGTTTGCCCTTCCCAACAATGCCGACTGATTGAACGGCCCTTCTTTTAATACCTGATCATAAATGGCTCTTGCTGATTCATAGTCTTTACTGAGATAGGCCTTCTCTGCTTCTTCAATTGAATTCCCGGCTGTAGGCTTTTCAGCTTCACTTTCCAGATACTTACTTACAGGTATATCGGAAAAGCCTATTGAACCATTTCCCAGTCCTTTCAACATGGATTCATACATGTGCTCAGATAAATAAATACTTCCAGATGGATCATTGTCAAATGCATCAATATGGTCGGGAACAAATTCCAATTCAATCTCCTTGTAATACCTGAGCCCATTTACCGGCACATAAAAAAGCGGCCCACCAGACCATTCCTGAACCAGTATCCGTTGATTTAATTTCGAATTATAAGCCAACAAGGAATCAATATCCTGTATCAACCTTATAGGACTATCCTTCTTGAAAGTTTTATTTTTGATACTTTTTTTAAACTTGATTTTTTTAGTCCCTTTCGAAACCCAATGACGATATCGTTCATTACCTGTTTTATCTGTCAAAATGATCGAAGAGGTACTGAAAGTATCTGTCCGTTTTATGGTATACAGCGCTTCATCCATACCATCCAGATGGAAAACAGGATTGCTGCTTCTGAACTTTTGAAATGAAGATTCCCTGCTATCAAATGGGTTTTTATCTTTTACCCATTGTTCCAGTCCGTCTACATATTTGCCCACAACAGGCTTGAAATGGTCATTGTATATTTTCGATTGGCGGATATTATCCCTAAAAAAGACCAATCCCATGATCAGCAGTATCCAAACCAAACAACCTCCGCAACCACTGTTGGATGCTGGCTTTGTACCCGCACCTGGCGAAGGACTTGGGCCTGTTGGGATTGGATTAACCGGTGGATTGGGAGGGTAATTGACCGTAGTAGGAGAAGTAGAAGGAGTTCGCCGAACTGTTGCGGTAGACTTGGCCCTTGCAGCTGTTTTTGCAGTTGAAGTGGAATTTGATGCAGGCTTACTGGCACGCTTTTTTGGGGCAGCGGCAGGTTGTGTTACTTGGTATTCATCGAGCGGAAAAAGTATGGGATCTTCTGAGCTCTGAGAAATGCCGTTCTGATCGGTTCCGGGTGACTGCTGATTATTGGGGGAATTCTTACCCTTTTGCTGATCAGGGTTGAATTCGTCAAGCGGAAATATGTTGGGATTGTTGTCAGACATCTTGAATATTTGCTATCAGGGAAAATCAAACAACCTGTTGAATGCGATTGAACCGCCAGACAAAAAACCTACAAAAGCTTTAGCCCATTCTTGCATGGAGGGACGTTGGTTGGGGGCATCTGAGTCGAATGCCCGCACAAATAATGTCTGCAATTCTGGTGAGAGTTTGAGGAAGTTACCGTGACTGATATCATCTTGTGTCATTTTACTCAAAAACTTCCTGTTCCTTCCCCATGGGAAACATTTGTTTTTGACAAAAAAATCCATCTCGGTACCATCTGTGAACCTGGCCCCGCCGGTCACACCATGAAAGGGATGGATATTGAAAATGAGTTGATAAAAAATGACAGCAATGCTGTAATAATCATAGAATTTATTGACTGGTCCCTCAGGTGCCTTGTATTCAGGGGTAAACTGGGGATGATTGGGTGCCAAAGAACCTGTATTGTTCTTCAATGTCAAGTTATCCAGATCAAGTATATAGGGGACGATATTGCTTTTCCCGCCAATGGATTCAAGTGAAACCAGAATATTGTTGGGTTTGATGTCAAAATTGCACAATTCAAGGTCCAAGGCTTTGCCATCCTTCGTTTTCAATTGATAAATCCGCTCAAAGGAAATGGCCAGGTAATAGGAAAGAATGAACCGATTTCTGATACCATTGGGATGATACAGAAAGGTTTCCTGCCATTTGGAGTATTCAGGTTTCTTCCGGTGCTTATAAAAAGCAGTTTTGATATCCCTTGCAAAAATGATATCGGTGAGATCGATACCGTTTTTCACTGTATCCATTGAAAACCCAACCACATTGCCCAGACGGTCTTTGACAATATCTTTCGGCCACGAGCCTACAGCCCTTGTCAGGTTACCATAATTGATATCCAATTGTGCGGCTTGAGACAACTTATGCAATTGTTCCAAACGTTTGGGAAGGGTGTTTTCCTTGATCAGGTATTCAGGTTTGAATATTTTGATGGCTTTGGATGTATCGGTTGCATGCAAATAAACCGTTGCAGCACCTCCCTTACCCAATTCTTTACCCAATGCAACTGACTGCCCACGTGAATTTTTATACATGGATCATTTTTTATAAAAAACAATGAATGTCTTGTCGTCATCCAAAATAGGATCACTCAAGCTTTTCAATTCCTTTTCAGTGCCATCAACCAAATACAATCCAAATTCAACAAGTTTTTGCAATCTCGAGTTGCATTCCTCCATTGATTTTGTCTCTTTCAATGATTTGATCAGCCCTTCAAAAAAAGGCTGATAAGGCACATTGAAATCATAGAATGCATCTTCTCCCAAAATGGGGTCATAAATTCCTGTTTTGGGACCTTTTTGGGTTCCGTCAATCAGGAAATTCTGACATCCATCACTGGAAACAAAAAAGTACTCCACCAAATCATTGTGTTCTGGAACCGTTACATAGGATTGAAATATAGTATCCCAACCCTCTTTGATCAGGAAAAAGGTTGCCCCGGCAGTAAACGTCATGAATGGAACAGACAGTGCATGGGGTTTGCCATCACTGTATCCTGAACGACCATCACCTATGTTGGCCGAAAGAAATCCCCAAGACGTTCTGATCACCAGCAAAAGAGTGCAATTCAATTCAACGGGATTGTACCCATTGATTTTTGCCATCTCCAGCAAATCATTGCGCGTTTTACGGAATTGTTCCAGTACAAATCCATGCCATGACTTCTTTGTTGACTCCAAATCAACCGCTTCGGATCCTATTGCATTGAAAGGAGTAAGATCAGCCTGCTGCAGGTGATTAAACAAAGCACTCACACAAAACGATGAGGCGATATGTGAATGCTTTGAAGAGCCTGCCCCATCAGATACAATCAGGATGGGCCAACCATTGTGTAAGAATCCACCTTTACCGGCATCCTGACAGGGTATGGGAGGATCAGCTTTCTTATGGGAATGGCCTTGCACAGAAGTGAAGGCCATTCCAAAAGGGAATTGGTTCATAAATTGATGTATTATACCCCCAAGTCAAAAGTAACTGCCTGAGCCACATCATTGGAAATGGTTGCAGTCTGGGCTCCTCCTTTATTGATGGCTTCAGAAATACTCGAACTTACAAAAGCAAACACTTCTCCAAACTTTGTCAAATCTTTCATCTGCCAAGCTTTTGCTTGATTCTTCAACCTTTCGTCTGCAGATTGAACTGCCAATTTGGCCAACAATTGCATGTCAGCGCCTTCTACGCCAAAGGGAATGAAAACAAATTTCTTGTTGTCAGCCATCTGTTGGATTTTCAGGTCAAGCGCCTCAATCTCTTCAGGGGTGTTGGTGGGGGCACCATCTGTAAACAGAACAATGAATGGTCTATAGTACTGCTCTCCGTTGGATTTATAGAATTGCTTTCTGTCTTCAACAATTTCCATGGCCTTATTCAAACCGGCAACCACATTTGTTGTACCACCGATGTTTAGCATAGGCATGTCCGTATCAACGGTAACCAAATCAATGGGCCTTTCTACGCGAGCGTCATCGTCAAAACAAACAATTCCAACCTCAAGCCTCTGCGTCAGGGTTGAATCAGAAAGAATATCTTCCTTCAATTTCACTAAAGCTGCATTGAGTTGGTCTATTCCGGTTCCTGCCATTGATCCTGAGGTGTCCAATACCAATACTACCGGGCATTTCTGGTCTTTGTTACGTGGTTGTTCCATTTGTTTTAAATTTATTTTAATATAGAAATTGATTTACATGGATTTCAATTGGCTGCTACAATATCTGCAGGTACCACCTGTATCTTTTGAGATATTATTGGTGCAATTCGTCCATTCTTCCATTAATATTACTTGAAAAATGAGTTTTGATAAAATAATAATAGGTTATTTAGGAGAAGAGATAGGTAACCATTGTAAATCAAGTGATTATAAATGATTTATATCTATAATATATTTAAAGAAATCAGGTATTACTTGATTAATTCTTTGATTTCCCCGTAATCCATGCTGCAATCAGGGCCGTATAAGTTCCAAAAATACCGACGCCTACAGTCATAAGGGCAACCCCAATCAGGCGTCCTTCTGTGGTTACCGGAAATCTGTCACCATAGCCAACTGTAGTGATCGTAGTATAAGACCACCAAAGTGCGTCTTCTGCTGTTAGAATATTGCTGTCAGGAGCATTTTCAAACTGCAATATGGCAATTGATGAGAAAGTAATCATCAACAAGGCTATCAGGGAAATGGATACCAGGGTATTCCGACTGCGATTGCTGTTGATGAATTTATATACCAAAAATGTGGATTTGACTGATCTGAACAACCTAATGAGGCGAAAGATTCTGAGGAACCTGCCGGGTCTGAATATTTCGAGATTAGGAATACTGGCGAGTAAGTCTATCCATCCCCACTTTATGAATTGACCTTTATGCGGCGCATTTTTGAATCTGATAAAGAAATCAATGAGAAAAACGCAACATATACCATTGTCAATATAATTCAACAATACCTGCGTTTCCGCTGAAAGTTTCATTATGGATGAAACGAATAAGGAAATGAGAATGTAAAATGACAGAACCAGTATAAAAAGATTAAAAACGTTAAATTCTTTTTCCTGTTCTGATTCTGTCATTTTTTTATTTTGTGTTATACTGATAGTGATTAATTGCTAGCCATAATTTAATTTATCCTAGTACAATATCGGTATTTTCAGATTTATATCAGTTGTATCAAATGGTCTTTATGTGAAATAAATCATTTCTCCACATGATTTTTCAACAATGACTGGATGGAAAACAGCAACAGAATGATGGCAATCAAAATTGCAGCTGCAAAAGAAATGCCCATCACCATCATTGAAATGTACCTGTTGTTTTTCTTCTCCATTTCTTTCATCGCCTGAAGTTCCAATTCGCGTTCCAGCTTTTCGCCGTAGATTTTAATGTAACGCTTCAGTGATCCTTTCAGGTCTTTCGCATCATAAAACCCTATATCCTCCATAAATCCATTTACACAACGGTCCAATTCTTCAATAGGCAAATCGCTTTCGAGAACGGTTTCTGCAATGGAAAAATATCCTGTTTTTTTATACTTGGCATTGGGGAGTTCACGGTGTACATTCAAAAGGGCTTTCACCAGAGAAATCTGATCATCATTGATATTGTTGGACCTTAAAATGAATTCCAAATACTGGTTGTATTGGTTGGCATCGGTTTCATTTTTAATCAAAGGAACCATGTTTTCGATGGCGCTGAAAAAGGAGTTTGAACGAGATACCGTTTCCTGAGTGATGTTTCGGTTTTGGGCAAGGATATAAAAATAGGCATATACCCCCTGCTCCGTCAGATAATCTGATTTTGTTATTTTATTGAATGCATGGAGGGTTTTGATCAGCCCTATCTTTTGGCAAAAATCAGCACTGTCCAAGCCATGGTTGTTGAACAGGTTCTGAAGCTGGTTGGGAATGGCCAAATTGTTGGGCTGGAAATCCCTTTTGATGACCCTGACATAATTTGAATACTCATCCAATACATAATTACCATAATCATCTACCAAGTAAGATTCGTAAGGCTCTGAAGAATCTCCAAGATTCACCCATTCCGATTTGGGCAAATCAGCCTTCAGTGTGTCCAACCATGTATTGTATTCAGCCTGACTGCAGGAAACATCGGTTTTTACTGCCATAGCAGTTGTGTCAACCCTGTTTTCAATAACCTCGTTCTTGGAAACATCAACTGATCCCCTTCCTGTGGGCAGCAAATTGATAAGCAGAAAGAAGAGGCCTCCAACCAGTGCCAAGAGTGACAGCAAAACGATGATGTTCCATGACCTGCGGCCTATAGGGAATACAAATCTTTCTTCGAGTTGATTAAAGAACTTTTTCATATACAGCATTTGTTTGTAAGGGTTAAAAAAATTAAATTTTACCATGAAAAAATAAGAAAATATCATTTGTGACATTTTTTAAATAGGTTATTTAGGTGAGAAAATAGGTTCCTATTGAATGTCAACAAAATACATATTAAATAATAACCTAATTCATTTGGAGGTATGATGGTCGCACATCCTATCAGCATGTCAGAAACTGAAATACGCTCTTTTTCAAATCTCGTTTGCAGGAAATTTTTCCATAACCTTGTACATCCAATCATTTATTTCCAAAGCATCCCTTCATGAGTTTCATCTGTCAGAATGCCGACTGCCCGGCACCGGAAAGCAAAAAAAATAAAGTTTATCCCGCAGCAATGGAATGTCCTTTCTGTGATGTCCCTTTGGTGGAAATGCTTTCCTTCAAGGAAGATGAACTGAACCTGATCAGCCAGTTGCCCTACGTGATTGCCTATCCGCTGAAGCGGACGCTTTCTGAAAAGCATGCGTGGACAAAAATCAACCTGCTGAAAGACAGTTTCCTGAATTACCTCAAGTACCTCGGACTGATCACAGCATCTGAATTTTTTAACAGTCCGATCAAAGACAAAAGAATGGTGGCCCTGTTCCAGCAGGCCCTTGCAGAACCTTCTTTTGGCTCTTGGAATCAATACATCCGTGAAATATTGCTGTTTCTACAAGAACAAAAACATCCCTTCTTTTGCGAAGATCTGCTTCCCTACTACAAGGATGTGGAAAGCGGAAAAAAAAGAAAACTATACAAGAGAGAAATCCAATTCCTTGACAATAATGGAGATATCCAATTTAAAAAACAGGAAGCCACCGGCATTGGTATGCTTATCAATTTCCGTAACCACTACCTCGGCCATGGCCTCACTTTGGATGAAAAGGATTCGAAAAAACTATGGGACGATTACTACCCCATTTTCAAAGAATTGCTGGAAAAGCTGGGTTTTTCAGACAATTATCCCATGTTCAAACACGAACATGGTGAAACCTATCTTTTGCAGTCGTCTGAGTTGGTCAGCATTGAAAAGGGTTCGCAAACTCCAGCGCGGGTTTGGATTGAAAATAATAAGGGGGAATCCATGGATATCCTTCCATTCTTTGTGGTGCCAGGCGAACTTTCAATAGCCCGGGAGGAAAAAGAACAGATTCTGACTTATGAATCCTATACCGGTAAAACGATCAAATTCTTCAGTCCGGAAGGTACCGAAAAACAGACTTCGGGAAAGATACTTGAGCGTTTGAACCTGTTGTTGCGCGACAAACAGAAAGAGGAAGCATACAGTCCCGAACAATTTACCAAAGAGGTTTTCCTTGCTCGAATCGCTGCTGAAAACAATCTCATCATCGACACGCTGGTTGCGGAAAAAAAGGTGATTCCGGGTGTTTACGTGCACCGTGAAGAAATGGAAATCAAACTGCGCGAATGGATAGGTGCAAGGGCTGGGATTTTTTTCATTACAGCAGAAGCGGGGAGTGGCAAAACCAATCTATTGGTTGAAATGCAACAACAATATGCAAGTCGGGACTTGCCCAGCCTTTTGATTCGGGCGGCGAGAATGGAAAAGCCTTCACTGCAAGAACAATTGTGTTATCTGTTGAATATGGACAGCCAAGAGCGATTGTCCAATTATTTAAACCTTGCCGGCAACCAGGATTCTCCAACTTTTATTCTCTTGGATGGGTTGAATGAAGCCAACCAACCCGAAGCTATTTGGCAGGAAATACTGGAAATCTGCAGGATTTTTCCGGATGGACGTTTGAAATTTATTGTTACGTCCAGGGCAAATACCACAGTTGATGTGGAAAGATATGCACTGCCTGAAAACAAAGAATTGTTGGTTTACGGTGATAAAAAGGAAGGAGAAATGGGCTTGCGTGCGCTCACCCATTGGCTTACACCTTTGAATATGAATGAGATGAAATCCGCTTGGGAAGATTATGCCCAAAAGGACAGGAACAGGTTCAAGCCTCAATTTTCATTTGATGATTTGGCAACATTCGATCGTGGCATATACGAACAGATCAGCAATCCATTGGTACTGCGGCTTTTTCTAGAAACCTACCATGGTAAAGCCCTGCCGAAAAACATAATAGGCCATTTGAATATTTGGCAGGATTGGTTGGCGACATTCTCCAAGGTTGAGCAATCATTCTTGGCATTGCTCGCCGAAGCCGTATGGGAAAAGGGTGAAAATGAATTGTTGCTTGATGATCTGCTGAAAGATGAAAAACTCAAGCCGTATTTCACCACCGATCTCATCAATGCTCCCTATCCAAGGCTGAAAAACAATGGTTGGATCAGCCGTTACACCAAGGACCTGAATGCTGTTGTTTCATTTGCGGTGGAGGGATCCTTGCTTTTCCTGATTGGACAGCAATTGGCAAAACAAATGCCTGCATTAAACTTGCAACAAATTCAAAACTTTTTAAGTGAAGATAATAAACTGAAAACTGCTGCACTTGAATCCTTCCTTTGCCAAATATCGCTTTCAGGTGATTTAACATTGGTCACAGATCTCATTGATGCAGTAAAGGAAAATAGTCAAGTTTACATAGGACCATTGCTCATACATTTAAAATTATTTGGTGCCAAAAGCACCCTTGAAAAAGTATTACAACATCCATCGGAAAATGACTGGAAGGCATTATATGAGTTGGACAAAAAACTAAATGAACTTGAATTGGTTTACATCAGAAAATATTTTTTAAATGAACTGATGCAATTAAATTCATTTGAAACAAAGGAGGCAATCTTACTGGGATTAGAAGCTTGCAAATTTTTAGACAGAAGCGAAGCTGAGGTATACTTGGAAAAAATAATACAAATTAAAAACTTGATAACAATTGAAGCAGATATTCAGAGGTGCATAGGTGATATAAATGAAGATTTTGGTGAATACAAAAATGCACTAATATTTTATTTCCAATCTTTGGATATACTATTTAAGGAAACTAAGTATTCTAATGAAACAAATAATTATTCAACACCATTATACAAGTCGGCATCTAATATTGTAAATCATTTTAAGAAAGATGAAACTATTATGTTTTATCAAAAAAAACCTAATAATAAATTTCCAATCCTAATTTTTTCCCAATTATATAGTAGTATAGGAAATAGTTATCTTAATTTAGGTATGTATGACGATGCTTGGGAATATTATCAAAAATGTCTTGAGATTAAATTACAATGTTACGGAGCAAGACATATTAAAGTAGCTTCTTCATATTATAACTTTGGAAATTTATATAGCAAAAAAGGTGAATATAATAAAGCACTTGAATACTCTCAAAAATGCCTTGAAATTGAAATAGAAAGTTTGGGAGAAATAAACACTTCTGTAGCAAGTACATATAACATTATTGGTGTTATTTGGTTTGACTTGTTCGATTATGATAAATCAATTGAATTTTATCAAAAGAGTTTAAAAATTAGAAAAAGAATTCTTGGGTCAGATCATCATGATGTTGCATATACTATAAATAATATAGGTTTAGTTTTAGACAGAAAAGGAAAATATGATGAAGCAATTGAAAACTACGAAGAATCATTAAATATTTTAAAATATAAATTTGGCGATAACCATCCGAATGTGGCAACTATTTTAAATAATATTGGCAATAGCTATCTTGATAAAGAGAACTATGAATATGCAATTGAATATTACTTAAAAACATTAGAAATTAGATTAAATGTATTTGAAAGTACTCATCCTGATATTGCAAATACATTTCAGGACTTAGGAAATGTCTATCATTATAAAAGGATTTTCAAAAAAGCTCAAGAATTCTATGAAAAATGTTTAGATATCAGATTAAAATCTCTTGGAGAAAATCATCCTCTAGTTGCTGATATCTATCATTGTATTGGACTAAATTATAATATTCAAGAATATTATAACGAAGCACTGGAATTTCATAAAAAATGTCTGGAAATTCGGTTAAACATATTTGAATCAAATCATAGTGAAATTTCTATCACATATGATCAAATCGGTTCAAATTTGATGAAATTAGAACAATATAATGATGCAATAATATTTTTCAATAAATGCCTTGAAATTGACTTGATAAATTTTGGACCTGAGCATCCTGATGTGGCACATTCCTATAGCAATATTGGTTATGTTTTAGAAAAAATAAATGAACAGGAGCAAGCCCTTTCGTTTTATATCAAATCAGCAACTATCAGAAAAATCAATCCTGATTTAGGTCTTGAAGCTGAATCAACCCAAGCCTCAATACAAAAGGCAAAACAGCTTGCCATGCAGTTAGGAAAATTGAACGACCTCCCAGATTGGATGAATGAATAAACCATCACATAACTTACTGAATTTTTAATGGAAAAATATCCTGTTCTTTTTTACTTGGCATTGGGAAGCTCACGTGCTTATTCAATAGGGATTTCACAAGTGAAATTATCTACTTATTAACTCCATTATTATCTCATAGAATCCTAAGCAATTTTTGCATGGATATCCATAACCCATTGGAGATTAAGGGTTTTATTGAGCCTGTTGATTTTTTCTGGGGATGGGTTTCCAAAAAAGAGTTCATATTGGGCATAAGCTTGGAGAAGATTTTCAATGTTGATTGAATTTTCGACCAAATGAAACAAAAGCCCATAAACCATATCAGTTGTTACATCATTCACGTCAATCGCTTCTGCCAAACCCTTTACGTAAAATAAGGCGGATTCCTTATCTACCAGCGTTTTCCAATGATCCAATGCCAATTGGAAATTGCTTTGGGATTTTACGACTTCAGCTATTTTCTTCCACGTTTCTTGTCGTTCTGCAATCAAGGGTATCTCCATCACAACTTGTTCAGCTATATTCCAATTAACTTGATTAACAAGATCGATGGCAACTTTATGTAGCAGACTACACTTGGTCCAGATATCAGAGATACCATGAACAGCAAATAGGGCATCTTCCTTGACTAATCTTGATTTTTCAGGCTGTCCGATTTTAGCCAACGTAGTGGCTATCATAAAAAGTGCTCTCGACTTTTCCTCTTCATCATTGATGGGTTCCGCGAAGGTTAGTAAATCTTGAATCAGGATTTTCACTTCGGGCGCCATACCGAGATGAAGCAAATCGGGCAACATCTCACAAAGCAATCTGCTTCTTATATAAACATCCTCAATGCTTCGAAGCGTCGCTAAGGCTTCATTTGTGAGTGACAGGGATGCTGACACCTGCTGCTCTTTGAATAAATTCAAGGAAATCCCAATGAAGGATTTTATCCGATACTCAGTATCGGCTATATCCCGGGCACTCACCAATGCTTTTTCAAAATTGCCCTTTTTTGCCATTTCAATGGAAATTTCACAAAGGGCCATTCCTTTATTTTGGTCGTCTTCAATATCATATGCAGAAATCACAGCATCTTCAATCATCCCTTGCTTGGCCATTTCTATTGCCACTAGCGCCAATGCATTCCTCTTTTGCCTACCATATGGAATACTTTTTACAGACTCATTAGCTTCCAAATATTTCCCGCGTTTAGCCAATTCTAAAGCCAAATCCGCCTGGGCATTACTCTTCCACGATTCATGTGCAATGCTTCCGGAACATTCAAGTGCCGCTGACAGTTTATCCTTTTTGGCTAAAGCAAAAGAGATACACTTTTGGGTGTACGCTTTTTGCCAGTCTTCTGTAATACCTCTTGGAAGTGGCAAGGTATCCAATAGCACTCTTGCGGCTGCTTCTACTTTACCTTGATGAACAAGCCTATTGGCAATTGATCCAAGAGCAAAAAACCTCAATGTATATGAACTGATTAGCTGCGCGAATTCAAGAGCCTCTTGCAATAAATTACTTGCTTCATCATGATTTCGCTGTTGATCCAGAACAACAGAAATTTCCCGAAAGCCGAAACACTTCATTCTTACATCTGATACATTTTGCAACACATTGAGCGTTTGATCCAGTTTTCCTTGCTCGGTCAGTTGAATCGAAATTTCCATTAAAAGATTATGCCTGTCAGATGCTTCTTCAATTCCCTGTGCAAAAGTCAAAGCCTCTTCAACAATGGAATTAGCCAATGGTACATTTCCTTGTTTAGCAACTTCGGATAAAATCGAAATCAAAATATTTCCCTTTTCAAGGGCATCTGTTATGTTATTTGCAGATGAAAGCGCTTCCGCCAGCAATAAAGATGCTTCGTGTTCCTTGCCACGCTTGATCATTTCGGTCGAAATAACCGGAAGAGTTCGGCATTTATCGATAACATTCATTGCGGTTGTGCACTCAATTGCTTTTTCCATATTGCCCTGGCGAGCAAATGCAATGGCTATATCAGAAAAAACATGACTCTTACGCATCTTGGAATCGATTCCGTTTGCCCATTCAATTGCTTCCAATATCAATGTTTGAGCAAATTGAATAGTACCGATTTCATTCAGCTGATCAGCAATATTACACAAGATTTTTACCCTAGCTGAACCATGGATGCTTCGGACCAATTCCAGAATTTCTTCCAAAACACTGCTTGATTGTGCCATACCCTGCCTCAACATTCTAGCATGTATTGCAGACATAACAACGCAACGGGGATACTGATCAACTATTTCTCTGCAAACAGTAAGCATTATATCAAACTGTGAGTTCGAATAGGGACCTTTCTCTGGTATCCAATCAGCAGCCCAACTATCTGCTCTTTGATATAACCGCAAGTAATCCAACCCCATCTCCTCCCAATCACATGCCAGCTGAAACATCAGATAACTCGGGAAGAAATCATTCCAATTGAGTATACTATGGTCAATTGGCAGTTTTTCATCCAAATGATTCAGCAAACGCTCTATTGCTGATCTGCGGAAGGGTTTTTCTTTGCTGTCGAGGAGGGTAAGCTCCATCAGGCAAAGCATATAGAGTGTGAATTTTCGTTGGAGTCCTTCCTTGTCATTTCCGCCAAAGGCTTCAATGCGTTGAAGGGCTGTATCCAGATCATTCTGTGCAACAAGCTCGACTATGCGTGGTGCATCGTTCTGCTCCATGTAATGCAAATCAACCTTATTGAGGGCAAAGCCTATCAACTCATCGGTATTTTGTTTTGCGGCCCATGTCATCGACTCATTGAGCATCTTCTTCGTCCAATCATAACTCTTGCTGACTTCCAACTGGCGGTTCCAGAAGGCTGTATCATTTACAAGTTGCTTGAATGCTGCGCCATCCGCCTCATGTTGCATGGCAGGTATGAGCAAATGCGAAGGCAAATGTTCCAATGCGTATTGCTCCCATTCATCTCCGAAGGGTTGTTGCAATGCCGATTGGCATGCTGCAATGATTTTCCGGTTGGTCTTGTCGAGTTTGTGGGATTGGATTCTCTCCAGCAGGTAGACCCTCAGGCGGTCGTGGTACAATAGATACTTGCCTGAGCTGGGACTGTTGAACCACTTGGTGTGCAAGGAAAGGAAGTCCATAGCCACCTGGGATTCCCAATAGAGCAGGGGCACAATAAACGACACACTCACCTCCTTTTTCAGCAAGGCCCAGATGGCAAAGAAATCCAAGAACTTTTCCCTGATGCCAAGATGCCGGTCATTGGGAATGGCCTCTTCATAAATGCCGATCAGTCCATCCGGCAAGGATGCAATGCCATCCCTATGAAGGGATTGGTTTTCCAATCCGTCAACAATATAGCGGAGGTAAGTCGGATCGGTTTGAATGGAAGAGGTTGGCGTCATGATCAGATGAAAGCTTTGATCTTTTCGCCAAATTCAGCATCTGTGATTTTCCCCTTTGCCACCTGCTTGGCCCAAAGAAGAACTTGGTCGCGGTCGTCTTCATCTTCTATTGCATGAATCCAATCTTCCACATTTCCCGAATTCCTGCTGCTTTCTTCCTTGAGAAACTTGGACCGGATGTCGATGGCCCATTGGATGTTGAGTGTTTTGTTGAGGCGATTTATTTTTTCTTGGGATGGATTGCTGAAGAAGAGTTCGTGATGTGCATAAACCAGTAAAAAATGTTCCAAACCAGTTGAATCAAATACCAATTCAGCTAATGCCTGTCTACTTAAATTATTACTGATATCTGTAATATTTATCGATTCTGACCAACCTCTGAGATAAAAATACTTCAAATCTTCCGCTTTAAAATTCAAGTGAAAATTTAAACCGATTTCATTTCCTTGTAGTTTTATGATTTCTTTGGCCAATTCGAATAAGGTAGTTTGGCGATATTTAAGAAGATTAATTTTTCTGAAAATTTCTTCCGCCTTATCCAAAATATTATTTTTTATGAAACTTATGTAAATTGAAGAATATACAGAGTTTTTGTCATTTTCAAGAAAATTTAAATTAATTATATCATTAATAAATGAAAAGTTTAGATTTTCTTTCTTGCAAAGAATAAAACATATATTTTTTATTGCATTACTCCGCCTATTTATATCAATTATTTTACTAACAAATTCAATTGCTTTTGATGGGATTTCATTATTGGCCAACCTAGTTGCAAAATCATCAAAAATGATGTCCCTCATATCATTCAACTTATCGAAATCAAATAAAGATTCAATTGTCCTCTTATGAAGTAAATCAAATTTACACTGATCATCATCTTTATAAATTCCATATGATGCCTTTTTCTGCAATTCTATTAACTCATCTGCTAAAAGAAAGTATAGTCTTGTAAATCCTAAACTTTCAAAAGAATTAGAAACAATTTTGAATGTTAGTTTACAATCATGTAAATTATTTTGACTGAACTGTTGTTTTGCCAGTTTTAATAAAACCAATAATTTGGTCGACTCATCATCTATTTTGACAGATGAATTAAAAGCATTTTCAAGATAAATGGCAGCATTTTTTAAATCCCCAATCTCAAAGTAAATTTTAGATATTTCGCTATACAATCCTTCTAATAGTGAAGGTTCACTAACATTTCGACAAAAATTAATAGCATATTCTATAAAAATGTTCACTTCTCTGGGAGAGTTATTTTTTAAAATTTCTAATGCTAAATCACAAAAAATAGCTGACTTATAATAGTCAGAAAAAAGAGAATTTGTGATTTCAGAAATTATTGGATATTCTAAGTCATGAATTAAATTCTTATATGCATTACTAACTGATTTATATTTATCATATGAATCAGATATATAACTTGACAAGTTTATAGATTCATTAATTTTTCCTGTTTTTTGAAGATAATCAGCAAATTCAGACAAATAAGTATTTCTTAGTTCTATATCTGTAATCTCATTTAGCAAATCTTGAGTAAGAAATATATTTTCCTTTAAATTTTTTTCTTTAACAATCTGGTATAAAAGCATAAACTGACTACTCTGACAAAGTATAATTTTTTCAAGTTTCAAATAGTCAAATAAAAGTTGTCTTAATAAATAATTATTTTTTTTAATTGACAGCGTCTTAGCAAGATTAACTAAAATCTCATATTTAGGGGTTTTCTCTTTGACTCTATCAAATAAACCTATTGCTTCTTTTGTTTTGTCATATTTAGCAAATTCAGAAATTAATAATGAAGTAATAGTTACTTTACAATTTTCTTCATTAAAATGATTCAATAGTATATCTAAATCATAGAAAATTCCTGATTTTGAACTTTCTAATATTAAAGCACTCAAAGCTTCAACTTTATATGACTCATCAGATATTTGATCAATTAATTTTTTAGCATCAACAAATTTTCCGCTTTTTGCAACTGCAATCGAAATTTTAGAATGTAGGGCAGATTTAAGATAATCATTATGTTCGGAAATTTCATTTACAAATGATGTGATTTCTCGAATTAAAGAATCTGATAAATCATATCTTTTTTGATTATTTAATTCTTCACAGATATACAAAAATGCTGTGGTTCTATAAAATTCATCTTTAATTAAACGCGCTTCAAATAAAACCTCATTAAATATATTATCTGCAACTTCAAATAAATCCTGATTGTGATATTCCGTTGAAATCATCATTAAAATATGATTTCTACTATAACCAGTTGAGCCTAATTTAGATAAATCAATCGCTTCATTAATAAGATAAGAAAATTTATGTCCTAAATCTATTTTTCTAAATAAAGAATAAATTTGAACTAGTCTGTAAGCCTTTGTATAATAGGATTCAATAAATTCTGCACTGTTTAAGGCTTTATTCAAAATAGAATTTATATCAAATTCATCTCCCAAATCATTTAATTTATTTGCAACTCTTATTAATATTCCACATTGTAAATTTTTATCTTCAACTTTATCAAGTTCATCAATTAATTCATATACTAATTCCAAATATTTCTTTTCATGTTTAATTTTAATATACTGGTCTATAATTTTAAGATAAAAATCAAATTTATGTTCATTTGATTCTATATGGCTAAATGATGAAATCAAAATACTAAACTGCAAATCATCATATTTTTCTTGCAATGGAATCCAACTTGTATCCCATTCATTTGTTCGTATGTACACCCTTAAATAATCTAATCCCATCTCCGCCCATTCACATACCATCTGAAATATGAGATAGCTGGGGAAGAAATCATCCCAATTCAGTATGCTATGGTCAGTTGGCAGCTCTTCATCCAAATGGTTCAGCAATTTTTCAATGGATGATTTCCTAAAGGGTTTGTCTTTGCTGTCGAGGATGGTGAGCTCCATCAGGCAGAGCATATAAAGGATGAACTTTCTTTTTAAACCTTCCTCGTCTCCTCCGCCAAAGCTTTCGATACGCCTCAAGGCCAGATCGATTTCACCGTTGGCTACCATCCCCACAATCTGCGTTGCATCATTGGCTTCCTCGTATTTCAAATCAACAAGACTCAATGCCGATTCCAGCACTTCATCATCGCGCTTCAACTCACAGGATTTTTTCAACGCAAGGCGGTACATGGCATTGCTGGCATCAAATCCCTGCAATACCTTTTTCTGAGCCGCTGTATAGCCATGGTCATAAATGAGTTGAAGGAGGGTTTCGGCCCGGACTTCCTTCTTGCTTTCGCTGAGGTGGAAAGCATAATGCTCCAATGCATACCGTTGCTCCCAGGTACCTTCCAGGGCTCTCCAACCGGCACAGAAATCGATTATGCGCTCGGCGGCTTCAGACACCCTACTGCCCTTCTCCTTCATCAAATATTCCCTGAAGCTCTCATGGAAGAGCTGGTAATCCAATACATCTTCCGTCATCGGATTCTCATACAACACCTCCTTCAACGTGCTGCCGATCCGCTGCACCGTGGCATCACCGATTCCGTTTATGAGCCCCAAGTGGTTCATGGTGAGGTAGTCGCGGGCAGCTGCAAAGGCAAACAGTCCAGCCAACAAGGCATCACCATCAGCATCATGGGCATAGCGGTTGAGAATGGCTTTGTAATAGTCATCAATTTTTGTTGGCAATGCATGAATATCATTTAAGGCAATGCTGCCGTTCTCCATCGCATCACATAGCAATTTCAAATACAGCGGATTACCTTGAGACCGTTGCTGCACAGCATCAATCCAAGCACTCTCACGTTCGATCTCGTATTTGTTGGCCACTTCATAGATCAGCGCGCGTATGTCTGCTTTTCCAAGTCCGGACAATTCCAGTTTTGTATGATGCGCTACGGGCAACTGCGACCATAACTCATCAATGCTTTTATGTCCACCAGGCCTTGATCCATATATGATCAGGATGTTTTCAAAATTCTCTCTGGGCATGTAGGTCACCACATTGTTCTCCACACCCTCGTCCAAGCCATCAATCAGAAACAACAACTTCCTGCCCTCGCAATGGGTGTTCCACAACCTCCATTTGGAGAACAGCTGTTGTTGCAGGTCCCAAACCGTCTTGCCTTCCGCCCTGATCTCCCTGCCTTGGGCAAACAATTCATCCGTGCGCCGGATGAGGTGGTTGAAGAGGTATTCCACCTGTGCCTGTGCCGTACCCCGGCGGATGAAGTACTCCACCACCTGTAAATGATGGGTTGCCTGGTGTGCGTTCAGGTCTTTGAAGAACTGGGCAATCAGGGCCGACTTTCCGATACCCGGATTGCCCTGGATGCTCATGTACCCTTTGCTGTTGTTGCGTACAAAATCCAGCAGCTGCTTCCTTTCCCCGATACGCCCTTTGAAGGTTTCTGTCAGCTCCTCAATGCGTTGCTGGAATTCATTGTTGCCTGTCTTCTTCCATTCTTGCAAAGGGAGGTATTCATGGAACTCCCGGTAGAAATCCTTTTCCCGGTAGTGCTTGCTTAAGGGATAGTTCAGCAATCCGACCTTATCGTTTTTGAGGTCGTTGAAAAAGGCATAGGGTGATGATCCGCCCTCTTCCTTGTAGAGGAAAATGGGATGAAGACAGAGTGCCCCTGAAGCAGATGCCATCCAAACCTTTTCGTCGCGATACTCCAGTGATGTATCCGCCAGCCACTGGCTTTGCAGCAGTTGGAGCATAAAAGGTTCAAACTGATGTATGTCTGATTCGCACTGTGCATCCAAAGGCGTGGCCCCATGGGCATAACCATTGCGGATCGCAATCACATTGGTCTTAGTGGTATTGAGGGCTTTGTCGAGCGCTGCAAAGGCTTCAGCAAAACCAGGGAAGGTCCATGCATAGCCATCTGCATTCAATTCTTCCGACAGGATCCTGCTGAAGAGCTGCCAGGTACCCAGTGACGGTGTCCTCAAACCCTGTGCCAGCATGCCCTTGGCGGCATCGGAGAGTTTGTTTTGTTTTACATATTCCGCAATGATGACAACCGTATGCGTCTTGATCAGCGATTCAAACAAATCAATCATCCGGTGAACCTTCCGGAAGGGTTGGGTTTCTAATTGGTACAACCGGTGGAGTTCAGTTAGATGCAGGTGCGACATGGGTGCAGGTTTGATGGGGTGAATTTCGGGATGGGAATGTACGGAAATTTGGGTGGATGGGTATCAATGGTATGGTTGACAACAAAAGTTAAGTCATCCAATCCGGGAGTTCTTCCAATTTACCCAATTCCATTGCCAACTGTTTGGCCTTTTGAATGGAAGTTTGAGTGGATTCATCTTCAAGACCCATATCGGGATGGTTTTTTCTGATAACTGCTGATTCAATATAAAATGACATAGCTTCAACTTTGTTGCCAAGTGCTTTATAACATTCTGCTATGTTGAAAGGGAAACCTCCTAATTTGACAATACTAAACCCTATTTCATATGACTCTATTGCAAGGTTAAGTTTTAATAAGTTTTTGTATGCAGTACCAATTTCAAAATATGTTGTAGCAAAATCAGGGTGTTTAGCGTCAAATGTTTTTAATCGGATATTCAGAGCTTTTTGATAGAAATCCAATGCTTGATCATAATTGCCTTTATTATCCCAAGCAGAACCTATGTTGTTATAGGAAGTTGCCACAGAGGGGTGTTCAGATCCGAATATTTTTAAATGAATATCAAGACCTTTTTGATAAAACGCCAATGCCTGATCATAATTGCCTTTATTATCCCAAGCGGAACCTATGTTGTTATAGGATATTCCCACTGAAGGGTGATCAGATCCAAGTGCTTTTAATTCAATTTCTAGACCTTTATGAAAAAAATTTAGGGCTTTATCGTTATCTCCTATTTTTCTAGATATTACACCAATACCCTTATACGCAAGCGCTACATTAGGATGTTCGGGACCATATGTTTTCAAAGCAATGTCAAGACATTTTAGACTAAACTCCAATGCTTGATCGTAGTCGCCTTTACTTTCCAAAGCACTTGCACTGTTGTTATAAGCAGCTGCTATTGAAGGGTGTACCGATCCTTTTGTTTTTAAATTGATATCAAGACCTTTTTGATAAAACGCCAATGCTTGCTCATAGTCGCCTTTATCCGCCCAAGCTACACCTA
>JBILSG010000197.1:0-4955 GCA_044372235.1 Chitinophagaceae bacterium | reverse complement strand
ACCTGTCTGAAACTTTTTTTGCATACCTAACATCCCAGTTGTAATAAGGCGACGGATCACGGTATTTTCCATCGGTGTGCATTACACCATTTTTCATCTGAAAAGATAATCCCTGATATTTAAAAGGATCCTTGCTATTTACTAACAAAGTACCGTTCATACCGCCCGGACCATACAATGCAGAGGAGGCACCTTGTAAAAGTTCCATGCTTTCAACATCCAATTCATTTATTGAAGCAATACTTCCTACAGGGAAATTCAGACCAGGTGCCTGATTATCCATCCCATCAACTATCTGTGTAAAACGGGTATTACCACTTCCTGCAAATCCCCTTGTAGTTACGGTTTTGAAAGTTAAACTGGAAGCCACCATGTCAACACCTTTTAAATTGGTTGCCATATCGTAATAGTCGGCCGCAGGTGAGTTTCTTATTGCTGCAGCACTAACACGCTCAATAGAAACAGGTGATTCAAGAATTCTGGTTGGTGTTTTTGTAGCAGAAACAACAACTTCTGCACCTAAAGTTGATGCAGGATTGAGTGAAACAACTTTTATTTCACCCGCAGCAGCTACGCTGATTTCAGAAAGGGAGAATCCGATTGATGAAAATGAAAGAGTTATCGGAAATTTGGTATTTGAAGGAAGGCTGAGCCTGAAATTACCTTTGTTATCGGTAAATGTACCAATGGAATTTCCTTTCAAAGTAACAGAAACTGAGCCAAGGGCTTCTCCCCCGGCAGAGCTTTTCACATTTCCTGAAACAATTACATTTTGCGCATTAACAATAGCCGGTAGCATCAATAGAATTAATGCCACGTAGCGAGCCATTCTTTTCATAAGCAGTAGTTTTGATCAAATTTTTAACAAATTAGGGATTGTTCCCATCATAAAAAAATTTTGAAACAATTAAGAAAGGATAATGTTCAAACTTGGAAAAATTGGCAGTCTCCTGATCAGGCTCTAATTTAGCAGAATGGAAAGTGTTCAGTTACCCGGACAAACATCTTTTTATTCAGGAAAAGTAAGAGATGTCTATACAATTGACAATAAAACGCTGGTGATGGTGGCCAGTGATCGTATTTCTGCATTTGATGTTATTTTACCAAGGCCTATACCCTTTAAGGGGCAGGTTCTTAATCAAATTGCAGCATATATGCTCAACGCCACAAAGGATATTTGTCCGAACTGGCTTATCGAAGTTCCCGCTCCTCAGGTGTCTCTGGGATATAAATGTGAGCCATTTAAGCTTGAAATGGTGGTTCGTGGCAACCTGGTAGGTCATGCCTGGAGAACATATCAGCACTCTCGGGTTTTATGTGGCGTTACAATGCCTGATGGACTTGTTGAAAACGATTTTTTTCCAGAACCAATCATTACACCATCAACAAAAGCCTCAGAAGGGCATGATGAAGACATAAGTGAAGCAGAGATTCTTGCTCAGGGTCTGGCAACTCCTGAAGAATGGGAAACGCTAAAAAAATATACCTTGCTACTTTTTGAGCGTGGTAGAAAACTAGCTGCTGAAAGAGGGTTGATTTTGGCAGATACAAAATATGAATTTGGCAAGCTAAATGGAGTTATCATGTTGATGGATGAAATTCATACGCCTGATTCCTCTCGTTATTTCATCAAAGAAGGATTTACAGAAAGGCAACAAACAGGTGAAAGACAAAAGCAGCTTAGCAAGGAGTTTGTAAGGGAGTGGCTGATGGCTAATGGATTTATGGGTAAAGCTGGACAAGCTATTCCTGAAATGACGGATGAATGGATAAATACCATTTCAAGCAGATATACTGATCTTTACGAGCTAATCATTGGAGCTCCATTTAAACCTGAGCCTATATCTCAGGAAGAACTCAAAAGTAAAATTATTAAAGCCATTGATCGAATAATTGTATCATGATTCCAGTTTATGATGCAAAGATTCCATTCTTGATTTAGCTTTATTGAAAACATTCCTACCCTTATCTTGTCCTTTTCTGAGTTTTTTTTGTTCTTCATCATCAAGAATAAGAATATCCTTACATGAACTACTACAACAGCCATTTAATGCCACCTTACATTTTTCACATTGTATAAACAGCAGGTGGCAGCTCGTGTTTGCACAATTAACATGATGATCACAAGGTGTTCCGCAAATATGACAGTGTGCAATGATATCCTCAGTTATCCTCTCACCCAGCCTTTCATCAAATACAAAATTTTTACCGATGAAATGGTTTTCCAATCCTTTTTCACGTGACTGGTTGACATAATTAATAATCCCACCCTCAAGATGAAAAACATTTTTATATCCCTTATGCAGCATCCAGGCACTTGCTTTCTCGCATCTGATGCCACCGGTACAGTACATAATTATATTGGTGTCTTTTTTATCCTGGAACATGGAATCAGCCATGGGTAATTGTTCCCTGAATGTATCACTGGGTATTTCAATGGCGGTTTTAAACCTGCCAACCTCAAATTCGTAATGGTTACGCATGTCAATAACCAATGTTTGGGGATCTTTAACCATTTCATTAAATTCAATGGCATTTACATACCGCCCTTTACGTTCCATGGAAAAATTTGGATCTTCTATGCCATCTGCCACAATTTTAGACCTGACTTTAATGTCAAGAACATAAAATGAGCTCTCCTTTTCCTCAACTGCTTTGTTTAGCCTTAGCCCATTTAAATGCTGATGGTCGTAAATGAATTGTTTTAGATGGTTAAAGTTTTCGACCGGACAACTTATCTGTGCGTTAATACCTTCCTCAGCTACATAAATTCTGCCATATACCTTCCATTTATTGAGCTGCAGGTACCATTCATCCCTAAAAACTTTGGGGTTTTCAATAGGAAAGTAAGCATAAAAGGAAAGGGTATTTCTGGGTATCTGCTCCTGTAAGGCAAGTAATTTCAACTCCTTTCTGGAAATTCTATTGTGTAAGGTTGCCATAAATATGATTTTAATTCCTCTTTCATGGAATCCTGTTTGCAGGACAGGCAAAATCCAACCCTGCAAAGTTAAACAAAATCGATTACGGAAATTTGTCTAATAATCGGAAAAGAGTGTTGAAAATCCCCTGATTCCAATTCTAAAACCATTGTATTTCATGCCATCTTTTCCCAAACCTTTCACATAATCTACCCTGAAAAGCTTGGCAACATTATCAAGTCCGAAGAAAACTTCCTGGTAACTCATGTTTTTTAGCAATAAAATATTGCTTCCGGTTATCAGTCTGAAGTTTAGATTTCTTACTAATGGGATTTTATTGGTGAGCAATCCATTGAGTTTATATTCTGTATGTATCGCTCCAAAAATATTTGCATTATTTGAGAACGCGTAAAAAGGTGCTAATTGAAATGTTTCAAGGTAAGCAGTTGCCTTTCTTGTAAGGTTACCTGCATAATGATGATAATCCGGAATTTGTAAATTAGTTGAACTAAAAAATCCTGCCATTACAACATTATACCTGAATTCACCAGCGAGTTGTAAATTAACATCACCTTTTACGGATAGTTTCCATTTGTCGTATTTGACATCACTTCCCCATAAACCTTTAATTCCTTTATTAAATTGGAAAGTAATAAGGGGTGATTTTGAAAATGAATTAACAGATCCATCAGGAAGCTCTATGTATCTTGCGCCAGTTCTTATGTTGATTTTAAATCCTGCATCAAGAGCCTGATGTCTTGTTAAAGGTATATCTGTGACTTCTTCTGGATAATTTGGTGGAATCTCACTCAGAGGTTTAAATTTACCCCATTGTCCGGCATTTGCAGTATTGACAAGTGGACTTCTATCCTGATAAGCTATACTAACCTCCAAATTAATCGATTTTGAGATTTTCCTTGCGTGACTCAGTTGAAAAAAATCAGCTTCATATAATTTTAAATAGTTATTTCCACCGATCAAAGTAGAAAATGTATTCATTATCTGAGGAATGGGATTGGCATTATTAAATTGAAATATTTTACTTCCAAAGGCGATATTGAATCTTTCATCGTATTTTTTCCCAGTATTTAAATTTGCGGATATAAATCCAGTCATATGTTTATTACTTACACCATACCTTAAAACAGGGGTAATAGCCAGTTTATGTTTATTTTTCAACTGTTTCTCAAAAATTCCGGAAAGTTGAAGCGCAAGACCTTCAATAGTATTAAAACCAATTGATTTTAGCAACGGATCATACGTAAAAGATTGATTTTTACTTCGTTTCTGTAAGGTCTGACCATTCAACGTAAGTCCAATAAATGTAGGTCTGTTCTGTAATTTATCCAAAGAGTCAAGATATGCAGGATCTCTTTTTATTTTTTCCAATGAATCTTTTTTTATAAAATCGGCTTGCTCTTCAGCGAGCAAAGGGATTGGTCGTTTTTTTGACCAGAATTGGTCAGAGTATTGATTTGATAATGAATCATATTTTATGAGTGTATTTCCAAACATTTTTTTGGTTGGGATGAAATTCAAATCATAATTCTCGAACAATGTATTGAAGTAGCCTGAGGCTTTAAATCCAAGTATACTCACTTCAGGAAAAATATTTTGCGAATTGATTAACCAGATATCAGCTGCTACAGGTTTAAACTGTTGCACAATTTTAATTTGATCAGCAATCTCCAATTGTGCTGTTTTTGTAAGTGTTAGTTCAACGGCATGTAAATTCCAGGTATTTTCAATAATTTCTATAAAACCAGTAAATAATGGTTCCCATTCTCTTTTTGGAAAAACCTGAATCCTGTTTACCAGCTTACCATTAGAAGCAAAAGCACCAAGGTATTTATAAGCATAAAAATTAAATGCTCCATCAGCAATCGGAGAAACAAATCCACGGGGATTAAAGGTTTTTGGAAGTTTTACAATATTATCATAAAAAGATATAAAAAAAGGTGTGGCTAACCCGAGTCCATTTGTTTGGCCACTTACTCTTGTTGAAACAACGGTGATTCTGTATTCATCTGGCTG
>JBILSG010000196.1:0-4962 GCA_044372235.1 Chitinophagaceae bacterium | reverse complement strand
GTGACTACTTTCTCTACCGTATCCTGAAGGAAGAAATCATTCTGATCCGAGGCAATAATGGTGAAATCCATGCGCACTTTAATAGTTGCACCCACCGGGGTTCTGCGCTCTGTCTCGAGCAAAATGGTCATGCTGCCAAACTGGTTTGTCCATACCACCAGTGGGTGTTTGACAAGGACGGAACCCTGCTGAATGCCCGCATGATGCCTGAAGATTTCTGCCGCGAGGAGTTCAACCTCCGCTCAGTTCAGGTAAATGTTACTGGTGGATTAATCTTCATTTGTCTTGCCGACAATCCGCCTGATTTCACTCCAATACAGGATGCACTGGGCCCCTATCTCCAACCCTTCCTTCTCAATAACGCCAGGGTGGCTGCTCAGCGTTCCTACACACTCCGAAGCAACTGGAAACTCGTAGCAGAAAATTTTCGGGAATGCTACCACTGTGGTGGTGCACATCCTGAATATTGCAATGCAGTGATTGGTGCCAATCTCCGCGAAAACACATCTACCCTCACAGCAGAGAAAGCCGTTGTCTGGAACGCAAAGGGGTTGGCAACCGCACTGGTAGAGGTTGAAGGAGATCATACCAGTTATGCGGTAAGGTACCCGCTCAGACCGGGTGTTGAAAGCTATAGTATCGACGGGAAAAGGGTTTCTATACCGATGGGGAAACATACTGATTATGATGCAGGCGTGGTAGGACTTGTCAACTACCCCAACATGTGGGTAGATGCAGTAAGTGATTATGTCTGGATCATGCGCGTAACACCTGTCTCACCTTACGTAACAGAACTTGAATTCTACTGGCTGGTGGATGAAAAAGCGGTTGAGGGAAAAGATTATCACCTCGATAAACTAACTGAATTCTGGGAAGTAACCGGAGATCAGGACGGACAATTGTGTGAAAACAATTACCGCGGCATTCAAACATCAGGTTACCAACCCGGCCCCTACGCCCCGGTTGAAGATCAGGTTGTTAATTTCGTGGACTGGTGCGTAAGAAAACTGCAAGCAGGATCGCAACCATAAAAACAATCAACCCATTGAGCAGGAAGATCTGTCCGAAAGGCATTGCCTTGTCTGCCAGGAAGCCTGTCCAGTAATTCCCTGCAATGGCCCCTAAACCATAGTAGGCTGCATAGAGCAGAGACTGACCCGTGGCCATCCATTTTGCATCCACGAGTTTGCTGACATATTCCACACAGGCCACCCAGAACAACGACCAGGAAATACCATGCAGCAATTCAATGGGAATTGCCATTTCCGGCTTACTTACAAAAGCATAAAGCATTAACCGCAGCGACAATACAAGCACCGTCAAAATCAGTGTCATTCTGGTGCCGAATCGCAACATGATCCTTGCTGAAAAATAAAAGAACGGCAATTCGCAGAGTCCCTGCAAAGACAGTCCATACCCCACAAGCGTTGCGGAAGCACCGTTGCCTTTCATGTAGAGGGAGTAGAAGTTCCAGATAGCTGTACCACCCGTGGAAATGAGCACTACAGCCAGCAAAAGGAACAATAACTGCTTATTTTTTAAGAGCTGAGTAGATCCGGTATAACCTGCCGATTCAGATGACAGTATCACATCTTGTTTTGGAAGAAACAAAGTCAGCAGGGCCACACCTGCCATGCTGATGAAAGAAATAACAAACACCATCCCTATCTGAGAACCATCAATCACTTTGCCGGTGATAATACCCGTCACTGCCCATCCCAGTGCTCCTGCAACCCTCAATGTACCATAGGAAAAAGCCGGGTCTTTGGCTGCGAGCTGGAGTGAAAGGCTGTCGAGAACCGGCTGGATGGTATTGTAGAAAACAGACATGACAATGGTTACTGCCATCAACCAAAGGAACCCTCCCTGCATCAGGTAGCCTAGGTAACTGAAAGCTGCCAAAGTTGAAGCAAGTAACAGGATTTTCCGAAACCCAAAGCGGTCAGCAAGCGTTCCGGTGAGTGGCTGTACCAGGAACATCATCAGCGGTGTTATGCTCAGCACGACACTGGTTTGGATACCAGTCAGCCCGCGCGAAATGCAGAAGTCTGCCATCACCGGCAGCCACGAAGCCGTACAGCAAAAGACCAGAAAATAAAGCAGCCTGAGCAGGTTTCCCACAACAGTTGGTTATAATTGATAAAAAAATCAAGAGCACAAAAAAGACAGGTTTTAACGCGTGGTGCTATTAAAAATTTTAATAGCACCACGCATCCGTTTTTACTGTTTCAATTCACAGCATCCTTTTCCATTAAGATTTCAGCAGTGCACCAGCGTCTGCATCCACCATCACCATCCCCTGTTCATGCAGTTGCATGACACTGGCCGGGAAGGAATCGGTGACCGGTCCGTCCACTGCCTGCTGAACAACAGCAGCCTTCGCACTGCCATTCGCCAGCAACAAAACTTTCCGTGCACTGAGCAGGTGTCCGAATCCCAGGGTAATACCATATTTCAACTCCATGGGCTGATCGAAATATTTTTGTCCGACTGACGCCGTAATCTCATCCAATTCCCGCACATGGGCTTTGAGTTCAAAACCTGAACCCGGTTCGTTGAAACCGATATGTCCGTTCATGCCGATGCCCACAATCATCAGGTCAATCCCACCCTTTGCAGCGATGAGCTCATCCATGCTTTGGCACTCCTGCTGCAGATCTGCTGCCAGGGCATTGAAGAGGTGGTATCTTGATGCATCCAGGTTAAGCGGATCAAAAATCCGCTCCTGAAAATCGTAATGACAGCTGCCACGCAGTTCCGAAGGAACACCTACCCATTCATCCAATCCGATGAAAAAAAACTGATCGGTATTGACCCCCTGTTCATGGGCAAATATGGCCAACTGCTCACAAGCACCCCTGGGAGAATTTCCAGAGGCCATGCAGATGACTGCATCGGGTTTCTCTTTCAGCAGATCAATCATTTCCTGTGCCGCTGCCCGATCCAGATCCAGAGCTGTTTCAAATATCCTGACTTTCATGCTTTTCTTATTTGGTTTCAAGTTATGTAAAAGAATGGTTTTTGCCGTAACTTAACGGAACAAATTAAGCCATCATGAAAATCAAATTCACTTCGCTGGTGCTGCTCACAAGCGTATGCCTGTTATGCACTCTGACTGTCCTCGCACAAAACAACAATGGAAAAAGCAGAATCATCGTCATCGGTGCACATCCTGATGATTGCGACAGCGATGCAGGTGGAACTGCCACCCTGCTGGCAGCCATGGGACATGCCGTTAAATTTGTGGCAGTCACCAATGGTGATGCAGGTCATCACCTGATTCAGGGAAAGCAACTCGCTGAGCGTCGCTACAAGGAAACCCAGGAAGTGGCGCGCCGGCTGGGTGTTACCTATGATGTGCTAGACAACCACGATGGTATGCTGCTGCCCAACCTAGAAGTAAGGCTGCAAATCATCCGCAAAATCCGGGAATGGAATGCAGACGTGGTCATCGCTCCCAGACCCAATGATTATCACCCCGATCACCGCTATACAGGAGTACTGGTGCAGGATGCAGCCTATATGGTAGCCGTACCCAACATCGCATATGATGTTCCAGCCTTGCGAAAAAATCCGGTTTTCCTATACACCGCAGATCATTTTCAGCGGCCCAATCCCTTCCGTCCTGATATTGCCATAGACATCAGCAGTGTCTTTGAAAAAAAGATATCTGCACTGGATGCTCATGAATCACAATTCTATGAGTGGATGCCCTGGATTGGTCACTACGAGAAGGACGTGCCTGCCGGCAAGGAAGCCCGGTTTAAATGGCTCGTAAGCCGCTACTCCTCCCCGATGAAAGCGGACGTTCGTACGGCATTGGAAAAGTGGTATGGCAAAGAGAAAGCTGAAAAAGCCAGCTTCGCTGAAGCATTTGAAATCTGTGAATACGGCACACAGCCCTCCGAAAGCCAGATCAGGCAACTGTTTCCCATGCTTCAAAAAAACTGATTATGCATAAAAAAATCAAAGGTTTCTTGATGACGTTTATTTGCAGTGCCACCATCAATATGGCCTGCGCCGAAGACAGCACCCTCCTACACATCAAGAAGACCAACGACTTTGAAGTGAGCGGAAAGGGAACTGCACCGGAATGGAATAATACAGCATGGTTTTCACTCACCAAAAGGAAAGGAAGTGTCACCTATCAGACCAAATGTAAAATGCTCTACTCTGAAACAGGTGTTTATTGTCTTTTCGAGAATGAAGACAACAAGATATCCGCCACCATGAAAAACGACTTCGATGACATCTACAATGAAGATGTGGTGGAAGTTTTTTTCTGGACGGATGAAAGTTCACCGATTTATTTTGAGTATGAACTTTCTCCCAACAACGTAGAACTGCCTATCCTGGTTCCTAATTATGACGGTAAATTCTTTGGATGGAGGCCTTGGCATTATGAAGGCGACAAAAAAACAAGAAGGGGTGCCACCATCCATAAAAACGGAGAACAGGTTTTGGGTTGGACAGCAGAGTTTTTTATCCCATTCAAACTACTCAACCCGATGCAAAATGTTCCTGCCGTTCCAGGTACCCGCTGGAGGGCAAACTTTTACCGGATTGATTATGACAACGGCAGCGCACAATGGTCCTGGAGGCCCACCCGCAAGAATTTCCATGATTACAACAGTTTCGGAACAATAGTCTTTGACTGAAAATTATCCAGGGAAGTCTGGATAAATATTTCCCAGATGGATTTGAAAGCCTGCTACACTGATTATACTTAACATTTGTAAAGCTTCTGCTAAGTATAATCAGTAGTTCTGCATAAATATTGAGGATTATTGATTAAGAATAATTCTTTGAGATCAAATAGCCTTTATTTTGCCAATAATTTTACGTTTCAACAGATCGTCATGCTATCAAAAAAAGGTCCTCGTATCAGGGAGATATGCATCACCCCCATTGCAGTGACTGATCCGCCATTACTGAATGCAGCCGGACTTCATGCCCCCTACG
>JBILSG010000019.1:0-15770 GCA_044372235.1 Chitinophagaceae bacterium | reverse complement strand
ACGGAGCGTGCCATACTTTCGCGCCACAACATGTTGTTTCTGGGATTGCGGGGACAGGCTAAAACGCGTATGGCAAGGCTGATGACCGATTTATTGGATGAATATATTCCCTATATATCCGGTAGTGATATCCATGATGATCCTTTTCTGCCAATCTCAGGTTATGGTAGAAAACAAGTTGAATCGATGGGGGATGACACTCCCGTTGAATGGTTGCACCGGAGCGAAAGATATGGCGAAAAATTAGCCACGCCGGATGTGTCTGTTGCAGACCTGATTGGTGATATCGATCCGGTTAAAGCAGCTAACCTAAAATTGAATTTCTCCGATGAGCGTGTCATCCATTATGGCATAATTCCCCGAAGTAACCGCTGTATTTTTGTGATCAATGAACTGCCAGACCTGCAGGCACGTATTCAGGTTGCACTTTTCAATATCCTGCAGGAAGGGGATATTCAGATCAGAGGATTTAAGTTGCGCATGCCATTGGATATCGTTTTTGTGTTTACCGCTAATCCTGAAGATTATACGAACAGGGGATCTATTGTAACACCGCTTAAAGACAGGATTGAAAGCCAGATTTTGACCCATTATCCCAAATCAATAGAGTCTGCATTGACCATCACCGCCCAGGAAGCTGCAATTCATTACAGCCAGGAGAAAATGGTGGATCAGAGTGACCTGATTGCGCGAATTATAGAGCAGATAGCTTTTGAAGCAAGGTCCAGTGAGTTTGTTGACCAGAAAAGTGGTGTTTCTGCAAGGCTCACGATAGCTGCACTGGAAAATGCCTACAGTGCTGCAGAGCGCCGGGCACTGATAAATAAAGAAAAGAGTACCCAGATCTGGATGAGTGACCTGCAAGGCATCATTCCTGCAATCACAGGCAAGATTGAACTGGTTTATGAAGGGGAGCAGGAAGGTCCGTACCAGGTTAGCGTAAACCTGCTGGAGCGCTCGATACGCAGTGTTTTTGTGCAGTATTTCCCTGATCCGGAAGGATTCAGAAAAAAAAGAAGCAAGGATGCACCCGTTCAAAGTCCTTATCGCAATATAACCCAATGGTTTGACCTAGGAAACAGGGTTGACATGCTTTTACACCTGAAAGACAGTGAGCGCGTTAAATTGTTGCAGACTGTTGATGGATTGTCTGAGCTGGTGCTGGAGCATTACCCCAAAGCCTCGGGTAAACACAAGGGACTGCTGATGGAACTGGTTTTATACGGACTGAGTGCATATTCACTGATCAGCAAGAAGATATTGGCTGAAAAGGTGGAGTTCCGTGACCTGATGGGTAGCATGTTTACCGCAGAAGAATCCGAGTAATATTAATTTGAATAAAAAAAGGGTGTACCATTTTCAGTTTGGTACACCCTTTTTTATGTCTTTATTCCGGATTATTTGTTCATCGCATCGAGGCCGCGCATATATTCCTGAATGATGATTGCCTGGCGGATTTCAAGGAACATCTGCCTTTGTTCATTGGATAGGTTGTCTGCCTTGTTAGACATAATATCCTGTACACCCTGTGCCAATTCTGCAACAGACATCTTACCAAGGTAAGCATAGTAGGCTAGCTGCTCCTCAATATCTTTTTTCAGCGCTGCACTAACCTTTTCTGCCAGTTTTTTATCACCCGCTTTGTAGGCAGCTTCAAGGAACTGGACTGTCGCGGTATTGTGCTGATTTTGTCTGCTTACCATGGCGTATGGGAAGTTTTCTGAAAGCATGTTTTTGTCTGCAAGGTTCAGCAGTTCTTTTGCTTTTGCTGTATCACCTTCCAGTGCAAGCTGATTGGCTGCTTCCGCAAATGTTTGTCTGATTCCAATAAGGTGTCTTCTATTTTCCTCATCAAAATAGACGCCTGGGATATTGACACTGCCATAAGCGAACTTGTTTTTAATGGCCTCATAAGAAGCTCTGCTGTTGTGCATGTTCTGTCCTTCAACAGGAACAAGTCTGAAACACTGCCCTTCTGCCCTGAGGTGTTTGGTGAAGCCCAATTCGCCAAATGGAGAGGTGAAATATATCGGTCTGCCCCATTTGTTTGCAGCAATGATGTTCAATACAGCCATATCATTTTTCAGAAGGATATCTTTGGGTATTTCAAAACGTATTTCTGTGGTAACCTGGTCTCCCGGTTCAACTGTTCCGTTTTTCCTTACCAATGCAGTATCAACAGGTACACTTACTTTTTTTACAGGCAGGTAGTTCATGTAGCTGCCATCCTGCATCTGAACCTGTGCAGATTGTTCATCGCTGCCTATAAAATCATGCATCAGGCTGTAAAGGTCAACGTACCTGTTTTGGTCAGTGATGCCAGCTCTTTCAAAGAAGCGGACATAGTCGCGTTTGCCTCCTTCGATTTGCTCCTGACTCCAGATCACATCAATAGGGGCACTTTCATTGACTTTATATCTCATCTGGTTGATGTACCAGTCGATGCCAAGCAGGGAATAGTTTATTACCCGTACGTCTTTTCTGATACCTTCAACTTCCTGTGCATACCAGAGTGGGTAAGTATCGTTATCGCCGAAGGAGAAAAGTATGGCGTTAGGTGCACAGCTTTCGAGGTAATTTTTGGCAAGATCCCTTGCCAGTTGTTTTTTACTCCTGTCATGATCGTCCCATTCCTCAGCCGCCATCAGTACTGGCACTGCCAGCATACAAATCAGTGCAGCGGCACCATTGGCGATAGATTGGCCTGTGAACTTAGCCAGCCAGTCTTTCACCTGTAGTACGCCAAGTCCTATCCAGATGGCAAAAGCATAGAAGGATCCTACATAGGCATAATCACGCTCACGTGGCTGGTTGCCTGCCTGGTTGAGGTAAAAAACAATGGCAAGACCCGTAAAGAAAAATAAAAGGAAGGAAACAAAGGAACCCTTTCTGTCTTGCTTATACTGGTACATGATGCCCAGGATTCCAAGAATGAAAGGCAATGCAAATAATTTGTTGTTTGCCTTATTGTTTCTCAGTGTTTCCGGCAACTTGCTTTGATCACCCAGGAGGGCATTGTCAACGGCACTTATCCCTGTAAGGGTATTGCCATCACGTTTATTGCCAAAGCCCTGGACATCGTTTTGTTTGCCAACAAAATTCCAGCCAAAGTAGCGGAGATACATCCAACCAATCTGGTAGCTCATTGCCCAGCTGATGTTATCAGCCATTGTTGGGGCCTCGCCATCCTCCAGGTTGAGCCAGCGCTGGTAAAATGTAGCATGTCCCTGGTCATTGCTGGCGTCCCATACGCGAGGCAGGAACATTTTGTCTGAGGCGTCGTAAACCGGACTTTGTGCGCGTCCGAGCTCAAGGTATTTGTCTTTTCCTTTTGTATATTTCATTTCACCTTCCTTGTAGTCTATGGGCTTGGCGGTGAAAACCTGTCCGTACAAAAGTGGAAAATCACCATATTGCTCACGGCCCAGATAGCCCTCAAGACTCATTGGGTTGTCTACATTGTACATGTCGATAGCCGGATTGGCGGCAGACCTGATCATGGTTGTGATATAGGTGGAGTAGCCAAGGAGCATAAAAGTGAAACTCCAGAGGGTGAGTTTCAGTAAATGGGGATTCAGTTTTGAATTGGGATTGTTGGCATACCTGAATGCCAGGAAAATTACAATCGCCAGCAACACAAAGAAGAAAATGAAACCCGAGAAGAAGGGCAGGTTGAGCGAGTTGACGAAGAAAACATCAAACCTTCCTGCTGCTTTGATGGTATATTGAATAACGGCTTTTTGTGCAACACCGGTTATAATACAACCAATAATAAAAGCCCAGATTGTTCCTTTTGTAGTAACAGTATATCGCTTGTAATAATAGATCATTACAATAGCGGGGATTGTAAGCAGGTTCAGGAGGTGAACACCAATGGAAAGTCCCATCATAAAGAAGATGAGGATAATCCATTTGTCGGCACCAGGTTGGTCTGCATTATGCTCCCATTTCAGCATCATCCAGAAAACAAGTGCTGTAAAGAAAGAAGAGAGGGCATAAACTTCGCCTTCAACTGCACTATACCAGAAGCTGTCGCTAAAAGTATAGGCGAGTGCGCCAACTACGCCGGCAGCCATGATGGTGAAAATTTGGTTCCCAGAAAGAACCTGTTGTCCCTGTTGAATTATTTTTCTGGCAAAGTGTGTGATGGTCCAGAATAAGAAAAGAATCGTAAACCCACTTGCCAGGGCACTCATCACATTTACAGCTTTCGCAGCTGTAAGTGGGTCATCGCCAAAAGCAATGATGAAGATTCTTCCGATAATTACAAACAGCGGAGCTCCCGGTGGATGTGGGATTTGAAGTTTAAAGCATGAGCTGATGAACTCGCCGCAGTCCCAAAGGCTGCCGCCTGCTTCTGCCGTCATGATGTAAACGGTGCATGCAATAAAAGTAACGATCCATCCAACGATGTTGTTGATCCTGTTAAATGTCATATTCCTCTTTTTTTATAAAAAACAAAAGTAGTTTTTAAATTGATTTTGTTAGAAATAAAAAACCCTTTATTTTTGCACTCCCGATTACGGAAAGGGTTGAACTCGTAGCTCAGTTGGTAGAGCAATACACTTTTAATGTATGGGCCCTGGGTTCGAGTCCCAGCGGGTTCACTTCCTGAAAAAGCCGCCTTGAAAAAGGTGGCTTTTTTATTTTAATTTTGTTTTATGAATTCAATCCGCAACAAAACCATCCTGATAACCGGAGGAACAGACGGTATAGGCAGGGAACTTGTATTGAAATATTTGCAAGCAGGAGCCAATGTGGTTACCTGTGGCCGAAATCAGGCAAAAATTCTCGACCTTGAAGCAGAGGCGCCCAAAGGCAGTAACCTTTGTGTTCTGAATGCAGACGTCTCGGTAGAGAAGGATTGTCAGCGACTCGTTGAATCTGTTGTCAATATGTATGGTGGGATAGATATCCTCATAAACAATGCGGGTATTTCCATGCGGGGATTACTGGAAGAGGGAAGCAGAACCATGATTCCGGTTATACGGAAAGTTATGGAAGTGAATTTCAATGGAACTTTGTATTGCACGTCTTTCGCCCTTCCGCACCTGATCAGGTCAAAAGGGATAATTGTTGGCGTTTCCTCCATTGCAGGTTACCGTGGCTTACCCGGAAGAAGTGGTTATTCTGCTTCCAAATTTGCCGTACAGGGATTTTTAGAAGCAATTAAAACTGAAGTGGTTGATAAAGGTGTTCATGTGATGTGGGTAAGTCCGGGCTTTACTGCCTCCCGCATCCGTTTCAGTGCGCTTGATAAGGAAGGGAATCAGCAGGGGGTCACACCTATGGATGAGCATAAAATGATGAGTGCAGGAGAGTGTGCTGATTTGATTATAGCTGGTGTTGCAGGGAAAAAAAGAACTGTTGTGATGACATTCCAGGGCAAGCAAACAGTATTTTTGAATAAATTCTTTCCCGGCCTTACAGACAGGCTGGTCAGGATGTTTTATTTCAGGAATGGCAAACTGGTAAAGTGAGTTGTTATTTTCCTAATCTCCCTCAACTATTTCTTCAATGCCAATTCTAACCTTCACCAGTGATTTCGGAACAGCTGACTATATGGTGGGTGCTGTAAAGGGGGAGTTGCTTAAACTGAATGATGGTTTTACCCTTGTTGATCTGACGCATGATATTATTCCTTATAATGCCATGCATGCTGCTTATGTGTGCAAGTCTATTTTTACTTCTTTCCCGCCTGAAACCTTTCACCTTGTGCTTGTCAATGCGTTTGATAACAATGCGGATCACCTGCTTTTGGTCAGGCATCAAAACCAGTTGCTGGGAATTGCAGACAATGGATTGATCACCATGATACTGGATGGGATGCCTGATGAGGTTGTGGCCATTCCCATTCCTGCTGGCTCCAAAAAATCTGTAAGGTTGTTTGCATCATTGCTCATGGAATCATTTTCTGCAGTCATGAGCGGACTCCCTTTAACCAAAATAGGCAATCCTGAAGTTAAAATCGTTGAGAAGAAACTCATGAGGCCTTATGTTGGTCCTAACTACCTGGAAGGACAAATTCTGATGATCGACAGGTTTCTGAATGTGGTTCTGAACATAACATTAAGGGATTTTGAGTCCGCCCGTCAAGGCAGGAGGTTCAAGATCGTATTGCTCAGAAATGAGTTCATTGAACGAATCAGTGAACATTATGCCGATGTTCCTGATGGAGAAAAGCTTGCTTTTTTTAATGAAGCTGGATTTCTGGAAATTGCTCAAAATAAAGGACATGCTGCACCCTTGTTCGGACTGGGTGAATTCCCCGGTTCCGGAGGAGGGTACGAGCGAAGGCAGTATTATCAGACAATAAAGGTCTTTTTTGAGTAAATATTCCCCTTTTTTTAACTATCTGAACTTAATGTGGAAAAACGGTTAAACCATTCATCAATTATTCCGCTGAAGTCTCTTTTTTTAAAGTACTTTTGTATGGTCTAATACAAAGAATTCCACTTAGTTATGGGAGAAAACCCGATCCAATTCGCTTCCAATTCAACACTCCTTTCAGCTTATTTCTTCTCATTAATTTATTGTGATTATTTGATCAGGGTATTCCGGCAGGAAACTACTCTGTTGTGTAATGGTGATTAAACGAAAGTGCCTGGAAGGGGTCTTTGTATTAGAAATTTTTTGCTTGGAATGTGGCCAAGGTGGCGAAGCTATGTCCGGACACTAATCTGCTCATTAATACGTTATTATCACAAGAATAATTCAGATGAAGAAGACCGTTTTAAGTATTTTTCTTTTTGTTTGTCTAGGTTTGATGCCTGAAATCTCTCATGCACAGATACCGACTGACCTGAGCAGAATCAAGTCCAGCCAGATTTCAGATGCCCAGTTGACTCAGTTTTTGCAGCAGGCACAGGCTGCGGGGATGACCGAAAGTGAATTAATCCAGGAATTTCAAAAAAGGGGACTGCCTGAAGCAGAAATGCAGACTTTGATTGCCCGGATTAAGACAATGACAGGAGTACAGCTTGAGATGAACAATGAAGAGGATGACAACAAGAGTGGAAGTGGCACTTCCACAAAACGAAAATTTAAGGGTGAAACCCAGAAGTTTCGGATGCCGGAAAAACCTTCAAGGGTTTTTGGGTCTGAACTATTCAGTGGTGCAGATCCTTTATTTGTTCCAAACCTCAAAATAGCTACCCCAAAAACTTATGAGATTGGTCCGGATGATGAACTTCAGCTCGATGTATACGGAAACAACATATCCACTCAAAAGCTTATCGTCAATTCCGATGGTAATGTAAGTGTCAAATACCTGGGTCCTGTTAACCTGAGTGGTATGACCATAGAACAGGCAACCGGGGTAATCAAGGCGCGTTTGACAAAATATTACCCCTCGCTGCAATCCGGACAAACTAAAATTCAGCTTTCGTTGGGTTCCGTTCGCAGCATTCAGGTTATCATGGTTGGTGCAGTAAAAAAGCCAGGTACCATTACACTGCCATCTATTGCAACTTTATTTAATGCATTGTACGCGTCGGGTGGCCCGCTTGAAAATGGTTCTTTCCGCAATATTGAACTTGTCCGAAACAGCAAAGTTATTGCAGTTGCAGATCTCTATAGTTTTATGACGAGAGGTGATCTCAGCGCTAACCTGCCATTGCGGGACAATGATGTTATCAGGGTGCCTTTTGCACCGACTCAGGTTTCTATTGATGGCGGTCTCAACCGGACAGGTATTTTCGAAATGAAATCAGGAGAATCTGTTAGCCGTCTGCTTGACTTCGCTGGCGGTTTCAGAGGCAATGCTTTCAAGGGACGCATTACAGGTACACGTTTTTCTGATGTTGACAGAAGAATTCTTGATATTGGCAGGAACGACTTTAATGGATTTTCTCTGATGCATGGAGATTCTCTTTATGTGGATACCGTGATTAACCGCTTTCAAAACCGGGTATTTGTAACCGGAGCAGTACTTAAGCCGGGAACATATGCATTGGAAGCAGGACTTGATATCAAAGGTTTGCTCAATAAAGCTCAGGGGTTAAAAGAAGACGCGTTCCTTGGCATGGCTAATATGGTAAGGTTACGGGATGATTTATCAAGGGAATACAGAAGCATTGATTTGCGGGATATTATTAATGGAAAGCAGGTAATTGTTCTGCAGAAAGAAGATAGTTTGCATGTTATGTCGGTACTGGAATTAAAAGACAGTACAACGGTGACTATAAAAGGGCCTGTTAAAAAACCTGGGGACTATCGATTTGAAGATTCCATGTCACTGAAGGGACTGATCTTGCAGGCAGGAGGTTTGATGGAGAATGCCACATCATTCAATATAGAAATAGGTAGACGTAAAAAAGACATTGAAGTTGGTACAAAGGGTTCGCCTACTTCAGAAATTATAACAGTAGGTATTGGCAGGGATTTAATGGATAGGGGTAAAGAAATCATCCTTCAGCCTTATGATGTGGTGAGTGTTAAAATTGCTCCGGATAAAGTAAAACAGGTTACAGTTGAAGTTCAGGGGGAAGTTGTTTATGCAGGTAGTTATACACTCCAAAATCCGGAAGAACGATTGAGCTCAATTGTGCAACGAGCCGGTGGTTTACTGCCCTATGCTGATTTGAGTGGTGCCAAGGTAATCAGGAAGAAACAAGTGCAGGACACATCACTGATCAAACGTTTTGCTTTGGCCAATACCAAACTGAACAAAGAGAATAACGGTAAAATTGATACAGCGAATCTTGTAGACCTTGATCAATTGAAGAGTCAGACCACAGAAGTGGCACTTGAATTGTCTAAAATACTCCAGAACCCAGGCTCAGATGATGACCTGACTCTTCAGGATGGTGACATACTGATGGTCCCCAGATTTGTAAATACTGTTGCTGTCAATGGTGAAGTCCTAAAACAGGTTACTGTTCAATTTGAAGCCGGAAAGGGTTTTGGCAACTATATTTCAGCTGCTGGAGGATACAACAGGAACGCTTACAAAAAAAGGGTTTTTGTGGTTTATCCGAATGGACGTTCTGCAAGAACAAAATCTTTCCTGAGCTTCAGATTTTATCCCAAAGTGACTCCTGGATCTGCCATTTTCGTTCCTATCGAACCACCTCGGGACAACAATTTTGATCCAGCAAAAGCGGGAGTTCTCGTTTCGGCCTTCTCTGCAATATTGACAACCATGGTATTATTGTTCCGCTAATATTTTTTTCATGCAAAATATGAGACAGTCTGGTAGTTCAAATGAAATCACCATCAGTGAACTGATTATTAAACTCAAATCAGTCTGGCTATTTCTTTTATCCCAATGGGTAAAAATAGTGTTAATTGGCTTACTTGGTGGAACCCTGGGATTCCTGTATGCCTGGATTACTCCTGTTAAGTATGTATCCAGGTTGACTTTTGTTGTGGAAGAAAGTAAGGGTGTAGGTGGAGGTTTATCAGCTCTTGCCGGACAATTTGGTTTTGATTTAGGCGGCTCTGGTGGTGGAGGTGTTTTTGCGGGGGATAATATTCTCCTTTTTCTAAGAAGTGAAAATCTTTGTCGCGAAACACTCCTTACTTCATACGATGAAGCAGGCAAAGTCACACTTGCAGATCGCTATGCTGAAGTGCGTCAATTCAAAAAGAAATGGAGGAAAGATGATGAAGTAGGGGAGATAAATTTTGCTCTTTATGCAAATGGGAAAATGCCCAGACTTGAAGACAGTCTGCTTCAGGTAATCATTAAAAAAAATCTCTTAATGACAGATTTGGCTGTGGCAAAGCCAGATAAGAAAGCTTCATTTATTCAGGTTGGTGTTTCAACACGAGACGAGAAATTGAGTGCACTTTTTTCTCAGCGTCTCGTTCAGATTGCCACAACTAAATATGTTGAATCAAAAACAAAATTAAAAGCTGCAAATGTAGCACTGCTTCAGCGACGTGCTGATAGTTTGGCAGCCCTGCTGAATGATAAAACTTTGCGGGCAGCATCTTCACAGCAGGTGCTAGTAGACGTTAACCCTGCCCTAAAGACTGCTCCAATCACTGCAGAGATTTCTTCAAGGGAAAAAAGTATGATTGCTACCATTTTTGCAGAGGTCGTTAAGAACCTGGAGATTGCAAAATCTATCCTCAGCCAGGAAACGCCAGCTATACAGATGGTTGATCAAAGTACATTTCCTCTTGAAAAAGTTAAAGCAGGCAAGGCTAAAGCAGCAATCATGTGGGGTGTCATGTTCGTTTTCCTTTTCACCGGATTTCTGTTAGTTTCAAAATGGATCAAATCACAAATCAGTAATAAATAGTTTCATCTTAGCCAATTGAAAAAAACCTCCCAAACATGACAACACCTGCAAAAACAATCAATTTCCTTCGAACAATGAATATTGTTCCTAGGTGGTTCATCTTTACACTGGACCTGTTTTTTTCCTCTCTGGCAATTTTTCTTGCTTTTCTTATCAGGAATAACCTGGTACTGCATTCCATTGAATGGCCAGTTGTGTTTAATACCATGACTCTGACCGCATTAGTCAATGCATTGGTATTCATCTCTTTCAGAACCTACCGTGGCATTGTCAGGTACACAGGTATTCAGGATGCCCTCCGTGTTTTTGTTTCAATCATCATTACAACATTTGCACTTTACCTTGTTCAGTTTTATATTGACAATGGAATGGCAGCTCAGTCTGTCAGCAATACCATGCTTATCCTCTACAGTTCATTCAGTTTTTTGTTTTTACTGGGATATAGAGTGGCCGTCAAACAATCTTTTGTAGCCCTTCGCAATTACAAGCGTTCTAAAAAAGTAGTGGTTATTTTCGGAGCTGGTGAAACAGGCGTAACTACTAAACGAACATTGGAGCATGATACCCGAACGAGCTTCACCGTGATGGCATTTATTGATGATGACAAGAAGAAACTCAACAAATCCGTTGATGGCGTAAAAGTTATTTCATTTGAAGAATTCAAAGACCTCATTATCACGGTACCAGTTGATGAATTGATTGTGGCAAGTTTTTCACTGACTCCGCAACGGAAAAATGAATTGGTCGATTTCTGTTTAGATCATGATATCAGTTTATTAACCGTTCCGCCATACAACCAGTGGGCTGACGGTAGTTTTGCTCCCCGTCAGTTGCGTACGATGCGAATCGAGGAATTACTTGAAAGAGAGCCCATTGTGATTCAGAACGAACAGATTCTCAAAGAAGTTAAGGGGAAACGCATTTTGGTTACAGGAGCTGCGGGTTCAATTGGCAGTGAACTCGTCAGGCAGCTGATTAAATATTCACCTGAGATGATCATACTTTGTGATCAGGCTGAAACTCCTTTACATGATCTCGACCTTGAAATCAAAGAGTCGGGAACCCATGTTCAATATATACCTTACCTGTCTAGTGTAACCCATTCCTCACGTATAGAAGCGCTCTTTATCAGGTTTGCTCCGCATCAGGTATATCATGCTGCAGCTTATAAGCATGTGCCGATGATGGAATTCAATCCGGTAGAATCTGTTAAAGTAAATGTGCTCGGCACAAGAATTGTAGCAGATCTCGCCGTCAAATATGGTGCAGAGCGATTTGTGATGGTTTCCACTGATAAAGCAGTGAATCCTACCAATGTGATGGGGGCTTCCAAAAGGCTGGCAGAAATGTATGTGCAGGGACTGGCATCGGTGGCAGGACAAAAAACGCGTTTTATTACAACACGATTTGGTAATGTGCTCGGATCAAATGGTTCAGTTATCCTGAGGTTTAAAGATCAGATTGAAAGGGGTGGTCCGGTAACAGTTACTCATCCCAATATCACCCGTTATTTTATGACCATTCCTGAAGCCTGTCAGCTTGTACTGGAAGCAGGGATCATGGGCAATGGTGGAGAAGTGTTTGTATTTGATATGGGTGAACCTGTGAAGATTGCTGACCTGGCAAAAAAGATGATCAGACTTTACGGTTTGATTCCTAATATCGATGTATCAATCACCTACTCAGGATTGAGACCTGGTGAAAAGCTTTATGAAGAGTTACTAACCGATGGTGAAAACACCATGAAGACATACCATGAGAAAATCATGATTGCCAAAGTAAGACCGGTGGATTTTGAATCCGTTTGCAACTGCATGGACAGTTTATATGGAATGGTGGAGTTTCAGGAAGATGAATCCGTTATTGTTTCCAAAATAAAGGAGTTCGTACCTGAGTTCCTCAGCAATAACAGTGTTTTTGAACAACTCGACAACAAATCAAAAGTTTACAAAATCAATTGATGGAAGAAAAAAATTACTTCGTGCATGCTTCCGCTATTGTTGATGAGGGCTGTAGCATTGGATCAGGAACAAAAATTTGGCATTTTTCACACATCATGCCGGGGTGTTCTGTTGGTGAACGGTGCAATATCGGACAAAATGTGGTCGTATCTCCCGATGTGGTTCTCGGCAACAATGTAAAGATCCAGAATAATGTTTCCATCTATACCGGTGTGACTTGTGGTGATGATGTATTTCTCGGACCCTCAATGGTTTTCACCAATGTGATCAACCCACGCAGTGCCATCAACCGCCGCGACCAATATGCCAAAACCCATGTGGGCAAAGGGGCCAGCATTGGAGCCAATGCAACCATTGTTTGTGGTCATGATATTGGGGAATATGCCTTTATCGGTGCGGGTGCGGTAGTAACTAAAAATGTCCCTCCATTTGCTCTGGTGGTTGGTAATCCTGCCAAACAACTTGGATGGGTTGGTGAATATGGCCACAGATTAAATTTTGATATACATGGAATAGCTACCTGTCCTGAAAGCGGACAACAATATTTATTACAAGACAACCAGGTAAAAAGAATTTCATAACCTGTCAATAAAAACACGTGGATAAAAAAATAAAATTTGCAGTTATTGGATGTGGCCATATAGGCAAACGTCATGCAGAAATGATCAGCCGTAACGAAGAATGCGAACTGGTTGCATTGGTTGATGTCAAGGATAGAACCACCCTGGGAATTGAAAAGCACGATGTTCCCTTTTTCCCTTCTGTAGAAGCGTTATTGAATGCTGGTTTGGATTTTGATGTTGTAAATATAGCTTCACCAAATGGGTTCCATGCTGAACAGGCAATGGCTTGTCTAGATGCAAGAAAACATGTTGTGATTGAAAAACCTATAGCCTTATCCAAGCAGGATGCAGAAAAGGTTATTTTCAAAGCCCTGCACGTTCACCGTCATGTTTTTGCAGTCATGCAAAACAGGTATTCACCTCCCTCTCAATGGATCAAGGATCTTGTTGAGTCTGGCAAGCTGGGTAAAATATTTATGGTTCAGCTCAACTGTTACTGGAACAGAGACGACAGGTATTATAAGTCAGATAGCTGGCATGGCAACAAGCAACTCGATGGTGGAACGCTTTATACACAGTTCTCACATTTTATTGATATCCTTTACTGGCTTTTTGGTGACATTGAAAATATTCAATCCAGACTTCGTGATTTTAATCATGAAAAGCTGACGGATTTCGAAGATTCAGGATTTGTAAGTTTTGATTTCGTAAACGGTGGCATGGGATGTATCAATTATTCCACATCGGTCTGGAATCAGAATATGGAAAGCAGCATGACTATTGTAGCAGAGCACGGTAGTGTTAAAATCGGTGGACAGTACATGAATGAAGTGGAATATTGCCACATCAAAGATTATACCATGCCTGAACTTGCCCCTACAAATCCCGGCAACGATTATGGCGCATACAAAGGTTCAGCACAAAACCATAACTATGTCATTGCCAACGTTGTGGATGTGCTGAAAGGCAGGGATTCAATTACCACCAATGCTTTGGAAGGATTGAAAGTAGTTGACATCATTGAAAGGATTTATAACGTGCAGGGTTGAGAAAGAGTCTCCTGTCAGGTAGCCTCACATTGGTGATGGGAACCGGGGTGGCTCAGGTTTTGCCTATCCTGGCATTGCCATTACTTGCCCGGTATTACTCTCCGGAGTCTTTCAGTTTTCTTGCACTCTTTATTTCAGCAAGTGCCATTCTTTCCATTTTGTCAACCGGCAGATATGAACTGGCTATACTGAAACCCAAATATGACAGAACTGCCTTTTCAATATTTGCCTTATCTGCAGGTATTTCTCTGCTATTTGCAGCGCTCGTCTGGATAGTTATCCTGATTTTGCATTTTAGTGATTTAAAGATGCTTTATCAGAATAGGTTTACGCAAACTTCACTTCTGCTTCTGCCATTGGGTATAATGAATTACGGACTGATTCAGGTTATTTCTTACTGGTTCAGCAGAAAAGATAAATTTAAACTTACAAGTTACCTTAAAGTAGCACAAAGTCTGGTTGTAGTTAGCCTGAGTATCGTTCTCGGTATCTTGGGGTTTACGTTGAACGGACTGGTCATTGCTTTTGCTTCAGGCGGACTTTTCGTGGTTATTTGTGTTTTATTTATCCTTTACAATAGAAGAGGGTTAATAGACAGAAGACTAATTAAAAAAGTGGCGCAAAGCAATATCAGTTTCCCCAAATACCTGATGTTCTCAGCCCTGCTGGATACTTTTGCAACACAGGCTCCTGTGATTTTTCTTTCGGCTCATTTTAGTCCATTTCAGGTAGGATCGTACTCCTTTGCAAGCAGAATCGTTACTGCACCGGTGTCATTACTCGGAGGTTCAATTGCTCAGGCATTCCTTCAGACATTTTCCAGATTGCTGAATGAAGGCAGAAAAGTCTATCTGTATTTTATAAAGACAGTTTTCATTCTTGCTATTTTAGCTGTTTTTATACTCGGACTCATATTCATGCTTGCTCCAACTTTATTTGACCTACTCTTTGATTCACAATGGGAACTGGCTGGGAAAATCGCTTCATTTCTTGCACTTGCTCTGATCCCAAGATTTGTTGTAGCACCTGTAAGTGCATCCATGATTGCACTTGAGAGTATGAAGATGCTTACCTTTTGGCAAATTCTTTATACCGTTACAACTGCTACCTTCTTCTATATTTTTAGTCAAATGCCTCTTATTGAAGTAGTTTCTTTTTATTATATCCATGAGTTTATACTCTATACGCTCTATTTTATATTTATCAGAAACGCAATTCGAAAACACCATTTCAAACAACCGAATCTTTAATCTATGTGTGGAATCGCTGGCATTCTTTCAACGTTAAAAACAGTTTCTCAATCAGCTGTCCAGCAAATGACAGATTCCATCATTCACCGAGGACCGGATGGAGGTGGCGTCTGGATGAATGATACTAATACAGTTGGCCTGGGCCATCGCCGCCTATCCATTATTGATCTTTCCAATGCAGGGCATCAACCGATGCATTACCTGGACAGATACACAATCACTTTTAACGGAGAAATATATAATTACCTGGAAATCAAGCAAGATCTTGTAGCTGCAGGATATCAATTTAAATCACTTTCTGATACTGAAGTTATTCTGGCGGCCTATGATAAATATGGTGAGGCTTGTCTGAGCCGCTTTGATGGCATGTTTGCTTTTGCCATATGGGATAAAAAAGAACAGCTCCTCTTCATGGCAAGGGATAGGTTTGGTGAAAAGCCGCTTTTTCATGCAATGCATGAAGGTCAGTTTATTTTTGCATCTGAAATAAAGGCACTCTGGGCTGCAGGTCTCCCTAAAAAGATCAATGAAAGAATGCTTTTTAATTTTTATTATTTTAAAAGTCTTTTCAATCCAGACGACCTATCTGAAACATTTTATCAAAATGTAACACAACTTAAACCAGCACATTCCATGCTCGTTTCTGCATCTGGGAAAATAAGGCAGCTAAAGTGTTACTGGCAAATATCAGAAAAGT
>JBILSG010000195.1:0-5006 GCA_044372235.1 Chitinophagaceae bacterium | reverse complement strand
GTGGTCAAGTTAGTTAATATTTCTGATACTGAAGACATTCCTGCATCACCTTTACCCTGTCTTCTTACAGAAACTGCGTTTTCGGTTTGTTCTTTTTCACCAATGATCAGCATATAGGGTACTTTCATCAGTTCAGTGTCCCTGATTTTTTTACCGATTTTCTCTGCTCTGTCGTCCAGTTCAGACCTGATTCCTGCATGAAGCAGTTGTTGATTTACTGATTGTGCATAATCGTTAAATTTATCGCTGATCGGTAGAACCTTGACCTGAACAGGTGCCAACCATAATGGGAATTTACCGGCATAATGTTCTAACAAGAAACCGATGAAACGCTCATGGGTTCCCAATGGGGCCCTGTGAATGATGAGTGGCGTTTCAGCATGATTCTCTTTATTGGTATACTGCAGGTTAAACCTTCTGCCTTGGGCGAAATCTACCTGATTGGTAGCAAGCGTAAACTCCCTGCCTATTGCACTCCAAATTTGGACATCAATTTTAGGACCATAAAATGCACCTTCATCCTGAACCTCAACAAATGGAATATTAGATTCAATCAAGACTTCCCTAACCATAGCCTCTGTCTCTTGCCATAATTCCGGTTCATTGATGTATTTCTGTCCGAGTTTAGCAGGATCATGCAGACTGAGCCTCATCACATACTTCTCGATACCAAAAATTTTGAAATACTTGATGTACATATCATTGACAGCCCTGAACTCCTTAGCAAAATCCTCTTTCGCACAGTAAATGTGAGCATCATTCATATGCAAACACCTAACACGCATCAATCCGAATAACTCGCCGCTCTGCTCATATCTGTAGCAGGTTCCATATTCAGCAAGCCTGAGCGGCAAATCCTTGTAACTTCTGCTCTCCGCAGAAAATATTTTATGATGGTGCGGGCAATTCATGGCCTTGAGGTAGTATTTTACTCCTTCAAGTTCCATCGGAGGGTACATACTATCCTGATAATAAGGAAGATGACCACTTGTGAGATACATACTTTCCTTGGCAATATGCGGGGTTACTACCCTTTTATATCCAGCAGCCTGCTCAGTTTCTTTCGCAAGCCTTTCCAGCTCTTCAATGACTATGGTTCCATTAGGCATCCAGAGGGGAAGACCAGGCCCAACGTCATCATCAAAAGTGAAAATACCTAATTCTTTTCCCAGTTTACGGTGATCTCGTTTTTTTGCCTCTTCAAGCATCTGGATATGCTCATCCAGTTCTTTCTGACTAGGAAAGCTAACTCCATAGATACGGGTCAGTTGCTTGTTTTTTTCATCACCTTTCCAGTATGCACCAGCAATTGAAGTGAGTTTAATGGCTTTTACAAGTCCGGTCTGTGGAATATGTGGACCGCGACAGAGATCCGTAAATTCACCCTGCGTATAAAAAGTAATTTCTCCGTCAGTTAAACCAGAGAGTAAATCTAGCTTATATTCATCACCTTTTTCCTCAAAATAGGCTATTGCATCAGCCTTGGAAATCTCTTTGCGAACAAAAACATTATTTTTTCGGGCTAATTCGGCCATTTTCTTTTCCAATCCTAACAACTCTTCCTCAGAGATACTTTTACCTCCCAGGTCCATATCATAATAGAATCCCTTATCAATAGCGGGACCAACCCAAAATTTTACACCCGGAAAAGTGGCTTCTACAGCCTCTGCAAGAATGTGTGCTGATGAATGCCAAAACGTTGATTTACCTTCAGCATCATCCCAAGTATGCAGTTTAATAGAAGCATTTGCAGAAAGAGGCGTGGAAAGATCTCTTACAACACCATCAACAGAGGCCGCGATTACCTTTCGGGCAAGACCTTCTGAAATTGATTTAGCAATTTCCAATGGAGAAATTCCATTTTCATAAGACCTTTCAGCACCATCCGGGAATTTGATATTTATCATACATTGATTTAAAAACAATTAACTCATTCAAACCTGAAATGCAAATTTAACGAAGTATTGGGTAAGCTCGTGTTGAAATGGTAATAATTTGCAATTCACGCTTAAAACGTTGATAATTTGATTCGAAATTTACCCTCTTTTCCTTTTTTATTTATGCCAACAACCCAGGTTTTCAGGAAATTTCTTTACGGAATTGTTTTCCTTTTTTTATTGTCGCCACTTTTTTCCATCGCTCAAAATTTAAGCGGACAATGGATAGGTGGTTTTGCTTCGCAGGATGAAGCATCTGGCAGAAAAACAAATTATGTTCTTGAAATTGAAGTAACAGGAACTAAAATATCTGGATATTCATATACTTACTTTGCAATTTCCGGGAAACAATATTTTGTGATTTGTAAATTAAGTGGTACTTACGATAAAGGCAGCAAATCATTGATAGTCAATGAGATAGAGAATGTAAAAACAAATACACCTCCGGATTTCGAGAATTGCCTTCAATCTCATCAACTCACTTACCTCAAACAAAAGGACAAGGAAATTTTAGTAGGAAAATGGAAACCTTTCATCAAAGAAAGTAATTGTGGAAGTGGGGAAACAGAACTTGAGCGAAAAAAACTGGAAAGAACAATTCCTGAAAACAAACCTGTTAAAACTACGCAGGGAGTTACAAAACAACCGCTTCAACCTGCAAAGCCCTCGGCAACATTAAAAAAGACCGTTCCTAATTCAGCTTCAAATCCATCAGCGAAAAAGCCAGTTGCTCAGACCAAACCTGATTTATCGAAAAAAAATGAGTCAACAGTAAAGCCGCCATCGAAGATAGCGCCAATTGAAACTAAACCTGAAGCGGAAGCTCCAAAGCCAAACTTAGCCAGGCCAGATCAAAAGATGCCAGTAACAATAAATCCTGAGAAAAAAAGTATTCAAAAGAATTTACAGGAAACGCCGGACTTAAAGCCCCGTCAAATTACTGATAAGTCGAAGGATAAATACAATAAGCGTAATTATGAAGTTATTAAAACAATTGAAGTAACAGGAGCTTTAATAAAAGTGGATATATATGATAACGGACAGATTGATGGAGACACAGTATCTATCTTCCTCAATGAAAAACTGCTTGTTCCGCCTAAAATGTTGACAGCCACTCCTATCAGTCTGAGTATAAATCTTTCTGAAGATGATGATACTTATGACCTGATCATGTTTGCGGAAAGTCTTGGAACTATTCCACCCAATACAGCATTCATGATAATTACCACATCAACTTCCCGTTATGAAATTAATATCTCATCAACTGAACAAACCAGTGGGGCAATCCGGTTTAAAGTGAAGAGATGAAGCTTAAAATTTAAAATTATAGGTTACAGATGGTAAAACAGGAAACAGTGAAACCTGTTTGGCTTGCACCTGGAGTGTTCCAGCAAACGCACTACCTTCCTGAGCATAGTAATAAAAATAAGGGTTTTGCCTGCTATACAGGTTGTAAATGCTGAAAGCCCAACTCCCCTGCCATTTCCTTTCTTTTTTAGGAACAGGCGTATAAATGGCAGATATATCCATGCGGTGATAAGGTGAAAGTCTGTATTGATTTATCCTGCTGAATTGTTGAGTTAAAACACCTTCAACGAGGTAAAATTTCTCAGGTAAGGAAGTTGCGTTACCGGTAGCATATACAAAAACAGAAGAGAACTTCCATTTAGTATTCAATTCATAAGTGCCCACAAGCGAAAGGTCGTGCCTGCGGTCAAATTTTGCAGGATAGGTATTACCATTGTTCAGGTCAGGGAATTTTCTGTTAGACCAGGCCAGGGTATAGCCAAGCCATCCCGTAAATTTTCCTTTTGTTTTATTGATAAATATTTCAGCACCATAACTCCATCCCTTGCCAAAAACAAACTCGTCCTCCGGATCTTTGATGGAAGGTGTGAATCCTTCCCGATATTCTATCTGATTTTGCATTGTTTTATAATAAACCTCAATCGATGTTTCCCATGTATTGTCATTGAAGTTTCTGAAATAGCCCATTGCATATTGCCAGGATAACTGAGGTTTTACTTTAAGCGTACTGGGGACCCATACATCAGTTGGCAAGGTGGTACCTGAATTGCTAACCAGGTGTAGGTACTGCCTGTTGCGGGATGCTGAAGCCTTGAATGAACTACTCTCACTCAATGAATACCTGACAGTAGCTCTTGGCTCTATACCCGAATAAAACTTTACATTATCACCCCTGCCATAAACAGTGCTATCTGTTCTTGTTCCATTTATGTCCGTAGAATAATTATTGTAAGGTCCAACTTGCTGAAAACCAGACCATCGCAAACCATAACTAAACTTAAGCTTTTCATTGATTTCCCAGTCATCCTGCATGTATAACGCTGATTCACGTGCATATTTCAGCTGTGCATTATTGGGTTCGAAAACCACAGAATCCTGAGCTCCTGATATCACGGATGGAGATAAGCGGTGAAAAGTATACTGGAAACCATACCTCAGTTTATGTTCGGGAGTAAGGTAGTGGTCAAAATCAGATTTCAGGTTGATGTCGCGGATTCCACTTTTAAGTGAAAATTTAAAATTATTATTTAAGGCATTTAAGGCAAAATCATAATCGTTATAGACGAGTGTGGTATTTACAAATAATTTTTTGTTGAAAACATGATTCCAGCGAGCTGTTACAGTAGAATTCCCCCATGGGATATTGGTGTTGAATTCCCTTTCGTTGTTGACAAAATTGAATACATCCCTACCAAAGTATCCACTGACATAGAGTCTATCCTTATTTGAAATCTTGTAATTGAATTTAGCATTCAGGTCATAAAAAAAGTAACCAGAACCATCAAACTGACTACCTTTTTTAATGAATGGTTTTACAAGGGCGTCTATATAAGTTCTTCTGCCAGATATAATAAAAGATGCTTTATCTTTAATTACTGGACCCTGAAGAGAAAGTCTGGATGATATACTCCCAATGCCACCTTCAGCCTGAAACTTTTTGAGGTTACCATCTTTCATAGAGATATCCAGCACAGAAGAAAGTCTGCCACCATATTGTGCCGGCATTCCACCTTTAATAAGTGTAGTATTTTTTATAGCGTC
>JBILSG010000194.1:0-5013 GCA_044372235.1 Chitinophagaceae bacterium | reverse complement strand
GTCCAACTGTAGCATCGGTTTTTGTATCGATAACAGCCACAGCATTAAACCCTAAAAGGGCAACAAAAAGGCGGGAGCCATCTTTTGAAATGGTTATACCAAAAGGCAGCAGGCCTCTGTATTTATCAAGTCGGGCATCTACCTTGATGGGAATATGCCTGGTGATTTTCCCCTGAGTATAATCGATAACAGCGATATTGTCGTTTGTAGCATTGGTAACATAAGCCAGGTTGCCGTGGATGGCAATGCTATTGGGACTGGATCCGCCGATGACTTCGGCATCCTCAACCATTTCTCCAACCTTGTAGCCAGTTTTCAATTTGGAGGTTACCCTGTTTGTTCCAAGGTCGATGGTGAACACACTCATGGACTCATCAACATTGGGATCTCCAACACCAGGTATGACTTTGCCATCAACAACTGTGCCATTTCTGGACTCTGGTGTGTTGTGACCGAATGGATGGTGGTTGATAACCATGCTATCGTAATTGGCTGGTGTCATTCCTTTTACAAGCGGATAAGCATACATGCCAACATTGGCTACAATAGCTGTTTTGTGATCTTCACTGATGGCAAGTCCAAACGGCAGTCTACCAACTGGAATGGAGGCCATTATGGAACGGGTTGTTGCATCAATCCTGACCAGCCTGTAGTTGGCCTGATCAAGCACGATTATTTCGTTGGTAGATGACAGGTAAATGAGGTCTGAAGTGAAACTGTCCTGAAAAAACAGGTTACCTGATTGGCCATCAAGTGTGTAGGTGTTGACGATACGCAGGCTGTCTGTATCAAAAGCGATGACTGTACCGGCATCACCGCCACTCAGAAAAACGGTTCTGCTGTCTTTGTAAAAAGAGGCGCCCAGGAGGGATCCTTTTGTAAAGGGCGACACAGTGGTATTGGCATAATCAGGCACTCGCACAACCCGATCAGTATCCAGGTGGAATATCGTTAGCACCCCATTATGCAGACTTACTGCCCGCTTTCCATCGGGAGAAACAGTGAGTCCAAACGGATCATGGGTGATGCGCGTCACTTTTCCTGCAGGCTTTACAAACCTGCCACTGGGTAATACTGAAATACCATCAGGATTAACTGCAGTGAACTTCGATTTACCCGGTACTTCAAGCAGTTGCTGAGCTGAAAGTTGTGTACTAAAGAGAAAAAGAAAAGAGAAAAATGAGTGCTTCAGACGTTGCGGTAACATGGTATAAATTTAAGCTATTTGTTACATATATGAGCCCCTGCACTTGCAGGGGCTCATGGGTATTACATAGCATTTGCTGATGTTTATTTGTTCAACCACATTTTGGTATTGAGGTCATCTGTATTTCCCTGACGGGTTACAGCTTCCTTGCGGTTGTCACCATTAAGGGATTGCTCAATAACAGGGTAGATGAACCTAACAGGAACAAGGTTATTGTTGAGGTTGTTAGCACCGGGGATAATAGCCGGGCTGCCTGTTCTGCGCCAGTCATACCAAGCTTCCAATCCTGTAAAATAATTGGCAATCCAACGCTGCAGGTAAATCTTATCCAATTTTTCTGATGCAGTACCTGTATACGCAACAGATGGCTGTGTAAAGTAATCTGCTGCAGGTTTTACATTGATACCATAAGAAGCAGGCACAACAGCAGACCAATAATCAAAATTAGACTGGATACCGGTGGTGTAATAGGTAGCAGCATCTCCAGCTGTGATGAGTCCCTTTTCCCTTGCTTCGGCCAACAGCAATTGCTGTTGTGAATAGGTCATGATGATTCCTCTTGGTGCAGCAGGATCAGGAGCAGCCTGTCCCGGATCATTACAAACGAGACATGCAAAAGTATAACCAACACGGGAAACGCCTTGCGGACCACCATTGTAATTCAATGCCTGCACATCACCCAATCCGTTTGGAATACCTTCAACTACAGGTGTTCCGGCAGCAACAGATTTTTGTGAAGGCCTGCCAAATACTGCAAGACGGGAATCTTTCAGGCTGGTAAGTCTGTCGCTCAGTGTTTTACTAACCCTGATTTCATCAAATGAACCAACCCTTGAACCATAAAGAGGCCATTGATAAGGAGCCAGCACCTGATACTTCTGTTCTGCATTGTCTGCGTTACCAGTAAATATGGGATTATTGACAGGATCTGAAACAATAGCCTGCAGTTCAGCGGCTACGTTCCGCTTGGCAGAAATACGCATCAGTGTTCTGATTCTCAGTGCGTTTGCCAGTCTTCTCCACTTGACGATAGCACCTGTGCCACCATTGTATAAAACATCACCGCCAATGGCATTGGTGCTTGCAGCAAGGATTTCATTTGCTTTTTTCAGATCAGCAAGAACGCTTGTATAAATATCTTCCTGCTTGTCATACTTAGGGAGGTATGTACCTGACTGCTTGGCCAATCCTGCCTCACTGTATGGCACATCACCATAAGCTGCAGTAAGTGATTCGAACATATAGGCCTTTAGGATGAGCGCAACACCATTGTAACTGTTCTTGTTATCAGTTCCAACTGTTGTGAGGATATTCTGAAGGTTTCTGTAATTGCTGAAAACATTATTCCATAAACCATTTTGTTCATTCCACAGATACCTGTCTTCATTCACAAACTGAATTTTGGCATTATACTGTGCAACCAGGTTTCCTATACCCCAGGCATTGCTTACATTTTGTCCGGTGATATTGAGTATCACGCCACTTAACAACAAGTCAGGGGTTACCGCAGTGGGTACATTTTTATCTGTGTTGACATCGCTGAATTCTTTGGTGCATGAACTAACCAAGCCCAATGCAGCAAAAAGAACGATTGAAAATATTTTCTTCATAAAATTAAATTTGGGTTGATTAGAGCTTCACATTGATATTAAATCCAAAGCTGCGGGATGTTGGCATTGACATGTTTTCGATACCAGGCAATGCTGTTCCACCTGAGTAGCTCATATTTTCTGGATCAACATGTGGCACCCTGTCCCACAACAGCAGGTTACGACCAACAAGTGAAAGGTTTACACCACGGAAAGGAAGCTTACCCCAGAACTTATCTGGAATGCTGTATCCGATCTGTAACTCACGCAATTTGATAAAAGATGCATCATACATTACACCTTCTGCTATACCACGTCCGCCAGTCCAGGCTGTATGCCATTCTCTTGCAGTAACTTTTTTGGTATTTTCCTGTGGAACACCACCTACAAAAACCACACCTTTTCCTACAACACCATTTCCTGCTTTTGTAAGGTCATAACCATCAGCCCTTCCCTCTAGTGTTTCTATGGTGATACCTCCTTCGCGACCAACTGTTTGTGTTTCACTGTAAATCCTGCCACCACTGCGGATGTCAAACAGGAAGCTTACGTTGACACCTTTAAACTGGAAGCTGTTGTTGATACCAAGCAGGAAGTCTGGGTTGTAGTTGCCCAATTTGATACGGTTGGTGGTTCTTACCGGACGACCATTTGCATCAAATACCATCTGACCTACAAATTTTCCTGAGGCATCATAGTGTGGTGCACTCGCGTTTGTATTTTGAACCCTTGCGAAACCAATACCATAAAGATCGCCCATACGCTCACCTACACGAGCTTCAACGGTTACACGGCGACTCGCCATCACGAAGTTTGTAAGACCATCTCTTAATTCAAGTACTTTACTGCGGTTAGCACCAAAGTTGAAATCTGTACTCCACTTGAAATTTTTATTGCGGATAGCCTGTACATTCAACATTGCTTCAAATCCGTAGTTCTTGATTTTTCCTGCATTGATACTGCGGCTGTCGTATCCACTTGTAATAGACAAAGGAATATTCAGAATCTGGTTTGAAGTAGTGCTGTTATAATAAGTTACATCAAGTCCGATTCTGTTTTTGAAAAACTTAAACTCAGCTCCCATCTCCCAGGCATTGCTGATTTCAGGTTTCAGGTTGAGGTTTGTAAGCCTGCTTGTTTCACCGTATATCTGGAAATTTCCAAAGGCTGTACTCGGATTGAATGACTGTGTAAAGGTGAAAGGATCAGTATCGTTACCAACCTGTGCAAAACTACCCCTTACTTTGGCAAAGCTGATGGCCTTAGGTAATGTTACCAGGTCACTCAACACTGCACTCAATGCCAGTGAAGAGTATAAGTATGAATTATCTTCACTGCCAAAAGCCTTCAGGTCTTCAGGTAATGTAAGGGCACTGCTCCAGTCGTTACGCGCTGTAAAATCAAGGAACAACCAGTTTCTGAAAGATACACCTGCTGCACCATACAAGCTGTTGATCCGCTTGTTTACAGTGCGTTGTGCATTTTGAAGCGGAATACGGCTATTTGTCAGGTTATAGATTCCGGGAATATTGAGCTGACCTGCATTGACCTCATCGAATTTGCTCAGCTGTTTCATCTGGTTTCCACCGAAATTGGCATTCACACTGAAGTCGCTGTTCAACTCTTTGTTGAAAGACAAAAGGAAATCAGCATTGGTCTCTTCATTGAGCAGGTTAACCTCACGGTACTGGCCGAATGGGAAACGCTGGGTACTGAAAGTGCGGCGGAACTCTCTTCTCTCCAAAGACCAGTCTGTAGCTGCACGAACCTGCAAACTCAACCAATCAGTAAATGCATAACGCAATGAGGCATTACCTATGATACGGTCATAATACTGACCATTTGTATTTTCAAAAAGTGTGAGGTACGGATTATCATGGTAGTTGTAATTAAATCCATACTGACGAAGGTTATCAGCACCAGTCATCCACAAACGCTTCATATCTGAAATTTTCACACTTGGCGGCAACCAGCAGCTGAAGAGGTACATCAGACTTTCAGTTCCGTAGCTGATACTTGGCCTGTTATCGCTGCTGCTTTTGATGTAAGAAACATAAGCTTTAGCAGTAAGCTTTTCACTCAGATTATAACCTCCTGAAAAAGAAAGTGAATTACGCTTCAGGTCGGTATTTGGAATCATACCTTTTTCATCAAGGCGGGTGTAACCCAAACGGAAATCACCGTTTTCATTACTTCCTGTAAATGCAACAGAATTGG